>JBGVOJ010000297.1:0-2788 GCA_045126415.1 Eubacteriales bacterium
CTACGGTCTGCAGGATTCACTCGGTCTGCCGAGACTCGAACGGATGCTGAAAAAACATCCGAAACTCAAAATTCTCGGACACTCGATGATGTTCTGGTCGGGCATCTCCGGCGATGTGACCGAAGGCAACATGAATCTCTATCCGTCCGGCAAGGTGACGCCCGGCGGCCCGCTCGTCCGTCTGATGCGGGAATATGAGGGTCTGTACGGCGATATGTCCGCGGGAAGCGGCGGCAACGCGTTCATGCGTGATCCGGAATTCGGCTGCGCGTTCATTGAGGAATTCCAGGACAAACTGCTGTTCGGCACGGACATCTGCGCTCCGACCAACGACATGAAGCTCTCTGCGTGGCTCGACGCCATGCTCGAACAGGGGAACATCAGTGAAACAGCGTACCGCAAGGTCTGCCGCGAAAACGCGCTGAAGCTGCTTGATATCAAAGAATGAGGTGCGCGATGAAGACACTGCGGATTTCCGATGACCGCCGCCGCATCGTAACGGAAGACGGCGGGCGCTTTTACTTCATCGGTGACACCGCGTGGGAACTGTTCCACGCGCTCTCCATGGAAGAAGCGGAACTATATCTGACCACGCGTGCCACACAGGGGTTCAATCTCGTGCAGGCGGTCGTGCTGGCCGAGCTGGACGGTCTGCAGAAGCCGAATTTCTGCGGCAGACGTCCGCTGAAACAGAATGAAAACGGAGAATTCGATCCTACCCTGCCCGACACGGGCGGCGAAAATTCGTATTTCGACCACATGGAACGGATCGTCTCCCGTGCGGAGGAACTCGGTCTGTACATGGGGATTCTCCCGACATGGGGCGACAAATGGAACCGGATCTGGGGTGTCGGGCCGGAAATTTTCACGCCGGAGAATGCGTATATTTACGCGAAATGGCTGGCAGAACGTCTCGTGCATCATAACAACATCGTCTGGATTCTCGGCGGCGACCGGCCTCTCGAAAAACCGGAACATTATGAGATAATCGATGCGATGGCGAAAGGCGTGCGCGACGGGGACGGAGGAAAATTCCTCATCACGCTGCATCCGTGCGGCGCGCGGTCGTCGTCGGAATTCGTACATGAACGGGACTGGCTCGACTTCAACATGCTCCAGTCCGGTCACGGACGTCCGACTCCGCCCGGCTACGAAATGCTCGCACGGGACTACGCGAAAACGCCCGTCAAGCCGACCATGGACGGCGAACAGGTGTATGAGGATCACCCGATCAACTTCAATGCGTCGAACGGGTATTACGACGCGGTTGACGTGCGCGTGACGATGTGGCGGAACATGCTGTCCGGTTCCTGCGGGAACACGTACGGGCATCACAGCATCTGGTGCATGAACCGCGAACAGGGAACGTACTTCACGATGGTCTGGGAGGACGCCCTGCACCGACCGGCGGCGGAACAGGTGCGCATTTTCCGTGATTTTCTCGAAACGCACGACCTGACCTCATTTGTTCCGGCGGAAAACGTCGTGAAGAACAACGAACACTCCGCGAACTACGTTGCCGCGATGGTGTCGGCGAACGAACGTGCCGTTGTTCTCGCGGTGCCGAACGGATGTCCGCTCGAACTGGATCGGGAAAAACTGCCGTTTGACGCGGATTTCAAAAAAATGTGTATCACCGCGCTGGAACCGGTGAGCGGAAAATACACGGACGCCGCCGTACTCAGTGAAAACGGACGGATCACCTTCCGGAATCGTGCCGCGGGCCGCGGGGAAGACATCATCGTTCTTCTGAAACAGGAATAAAATTTGTTATATAAACCACAGAAAGGAAAACCATCATGAACGCAAAATTATCCGTATGGACATCGTATTATGTCGATCTCGGTCCCGAAGAAGCGGTACTGGAGCTGAAAAAATGGGGCATTGACGCGGCGGAACTCTCTGACGAACACGGTCTGATGCTGCTCAAGCGCGGCGAACCGTCGGAAGTCGGACGTGAATTCAAAAAATTCGTAGACGAACAGAATTTCACCATGACGCAGGGGCATCTCTGGCTCTCCTGCAAGATCTGCTCGACGGAAGAAGCGGTGTATGATCTGCTGAAATGGATCGACCTGTACGACGCAATCGGCATCAGAAACGCGGTACTCCACTGCGACGGAATCGCGGCGGAAAAGGATCTGACCGCCGAAGAAAAGTACGCACGCAATGTGGAAAAACTGAAAATCGTCGAAGCACATATCAAGGAAAAGGGACTCGGCATCCGCGTCTGTCTCGAAAACCTCAAGGGAATCTTCGCGACGGCCGACGAACTGAACGGGATCATCGATCAGCTGGACGACACCTGTTTCGGCATCTGTCTGGACACCGGACACCTGAATCTCTGCGACCGCGATCAGGTCACGTTCATCCGCAAGGCGGGAAGCCGTCTGAGTGCGCTGCACATCGCGGACAACGAAGGCGAAAAGGACCAGCACATGATGCCCTACGGCAAGGGGAATGTGAAGTGGGATCTTGTGGTGAAGGCCCTGCGCGAAATCGGATACAGCGAACTGTTCAATCTGGAAATCCCGGGCGAACGTCTGGCGCCGCTGCCGGTGCGCGGGTACAAGCTCGAGTACATCCGGAAATGCTATGAATATATGCTGACAATCGAATAAGCGAACATAAAAAACCGGAGATAACCGTGCAGGTTGTCTCCGGTTTTCGTTATGCTTTGGTGTACGGCTTCAATTTTTCTGTGAGTACAGTGTATCGTTCGTGGTTACGGATGAGGTCGTAGAATGGATCGTTCAGACATTTAAGCAGAATATGGCACTGGGTTCCC
>JBGVOJ010000298.1:0-1083 GCA_045126415.1 Eubacteriales bacterium
GGGAGAACGGCTGATAGAGGGGGAAAGGACAGCTATGCCTGGCGGACAGGCGTCCGTTTGATTGGATGTACGTTTACACAAAATTTTATGGGGTACCGTACCGACAGATTCAACTCTGCCGACACGGGCGATTTTCATTCAGTCAAGCCGCTTATACTCCGTCACATCCTTCAGATACTTCTCCGGATCCCCGTTCAGTACCAGTTCCGCATATTCCAGCGGCGCATTGTAGATCAGCCAGTCCAGCTCGCTACGCTGATACATATTATCCGCCACCTCGTTCTCCACGGCAATCGTGTCAATGGCAATCACCGTCCCATCCTCGAACACTAATTCCACGCAGGCGGTGTCCATATTGAATTCGCATTTCCGGATTTTCTTCACACCATATCTCCTCCCATACCTCTTTTCTTTGCCAGCTCACTCGCCGCACGTTTCCTCTCAGCCGTATACGGTGCCGTCAGCCGGAAGCCGAACCGTTTCCTGTCCACTTCAAATGCCATCCCGCCGATCCCATCGTCATCGACCATGCGGCACAGCTTCGGGTATTTCTTTGCAAACGCTTTCAGCCGCTTTTTCAGATCGGAATTGTGCGTAAACACATTCACACGCTCGCTGCTTTCATCAAAACTTACGATTGTGTCCTTCTGCGCTTTTTTCATGGAACCTCCTTCTTTTTCTCAAATTTTCGCCGGGTCAAGACCTGGCTTTTTTACCGTTTTTCCTTCCGGGAGAAGCCGTTCTGATACTCCGTTCGTTCCGGCCTCTCCCATCGGGAAAAATCCCGTTTTTACCTGGTCAAGACGTTACTGCCGTTCTTTCTGTCTGCGGTGGTCATACCGGCTGAATAACTCCCGCAGATTTTTCGCGTCAATGATAGTATCGTACCACCGGATTCTGGCTTTCAGCTCGGCATTTTCCTGCTCGAGATCAATCCGGCTGAGTTTGTTCAGCACAGACTTATGCTGTGCCAGTTCCGCCTTCACCGCTTTCAGCTCCGCTGTCAGATCTTCGACCATCTTCCGTGCCTTTTCCAGAGCCTTCTTCAGCTTCGATTCTTTCTTTTCCTGCATCACATATTTC
>JBGVOJ010000299.1:0-4362 GCA_045126415.1 Eubacteriales bacterium
AGCATATATGGGCGGGATTGTCAACATACAGTGGGGAGTTTGTGCAGATTTTTCGGGATGGGGGAGACGGTCGCTTTTTGAAAAAAGCTCCGCAAAAACATCAATCCGAGACACGAAGTGTCTCCAGTAGCCGGGGATTGGAGTTGATATGATTTGGAGGGGGAAAAGGAGAAATTTTCGGTGGAGTACGGCTGAAATTTGTTAGACCTGTAGCCGTAGAGGCATAAAAATCATCAGGAGTAGTGGAGCGACTTCTCAAAACTTCGTTTTGTTCAGCACAGCTCCCTTTCGTCTCCGTGATACAGTGCGCAGGGGAACGAATTCAGCTACATATGATATTACACCGCATGTCTTGGCTGCCGCCGTCCATGCTTTGCGTTTGTGCAAACGATATGTCAGCCACTCTCACTCTCGAAAAGCGAAGGGTGCGGCAGCCAGTCCGAGCGGATGCTGATTTACCGTAGCTGAATTCTCTACGGCAATTGCAAATCACGCACTCATCCATACGGCGTGGGAAATCATGGGTCTAAGAGACTTCCTCCGGAAGTCTCATGCGGCCCCTGATTTCCGTCTCCACTACTTCTGATAATTTTGATTGCTCCACTTTGTAGGCTGGGACAGTCTATATGGCTACGCACAAACCCATCCAAATCCCCCTAAAAAAGAAAAAATCCGCACAGACAAACGACCTGTAACAGACGAAAGAGGTTTGGAGGGGAGTTTGAGGGGAACCTTTCCTCTGAAAAGGTTCCCCTCAAGAATCAAAAACAAACTATATTTTGTAACTCAAGCCGTAACGATTCCAGCAGCTTCGCGGAATTCGGGGAGCTTCTTTGCGTCTTCGCGCATTTTGTATTTCAGGATCTTGCCGGCAGCGTTCATCGGGAAGCTGTCGACGAAGACGACGTACTTCGGGGTCTTGTGCTTTGCCATGTGGGACATGACGTATTCCTTGATTTCTTCGGCGGTGCAGTCTGCACCGGGCTTCTTGATGACGCACGCCATGATTTCTTCGCCGTACTGCTTGTCGGGTACGCCGATGACCTGAACGTCCTGTACCTTTTCGTGGGTGTAGATGAAGTCTTCGATTTCCTTCGGGTAGATGTTTTCGCCGCCGCGGATGATCATGTCCTTGATGCGGCCCGTGATCTTGTAGTTGCCGTCCGGCAGTCTGCGCGCGAGGTCACCGGTGTGCAGCCAGCCGTCCTTGTCGATCGCTGCTGCGGTTGCTTCGGGCATCTTGTAGTAGCCCTTCATGATATTGTAGCCGCGTGCGACGAATTCGCCGTCCACGTTGTCCGGACAGTCTTCGCCGGTTTCGGGGTCAACAATCTTGCATTCCACACCGTAGAAGGCGCGGCCGACCGTGTTCACGCGGGTCTCGATGGTGTCGTCAATGGAGCTCTGCGTGCATCCGGGGGACGCTTCCGTCTGACCGTATACGATCGTGATTTCCGTCATGTGCATCTTTTCGATGACTTCTTCCATGACCTTGACCGGACAGGGCGAACCCGCCATGATGCCGGTTCTCATGTGGCTGAAGTCCGTCTTCGGGAAGTCTTCGTGTCCCAGCATCGCGATGAACATCGTCGGTACGCCGTGGAACGCGGTGATCTTTTCCTGATTGATACAGTGCAGACCCTTTCTCGGAGAGAACGCCGTGATCGGTGCCATCGTAACACCGTGGGTCATCGATGCGGTCATTGCCAGTACCATGCCGAAGCAGTGGAACATCGGCACCTGAATCATCATGCGGTCCGCCGTGGACAGATCCATGCGGTCGCCGATGGACTTACCGTCGTTGATGATGTTGTAGTGCGTGAGCATAACGCCCTTCGGGAATCCGGTGGTGCCGGACGTGTACTGCATATTGCAGACGTCGTGTTTGTTGATCATTGCCGCACGGCGGTATACCGCATCCACCGGCGTCTTTTCCGCCATTGCGAGGGCTTCGTCCCATGTCCAGCAGCCCTTCTGCTTCGATTCGCAGGTGATGATATTCCGCAGGAAGGGCAGCTTGCGGCTGTGGATCGGCTTCAGTTCTTCGTTCTGCTCGAGTTCGGGAATGAGTTCCTTGATGATCGCCACATAGTCGGAGTCCTTGTAGCCGTCGGTCATGACCAGCGTGTGCGTGTCGGACTGGCGGAGCAGGTATTCGGCTTCGTGGATCTTGTACGCGGTGTTCACGGTAACAAGAACCGCGCCGATCTTGACGGTCGCCCAGAAGGTGACGAACCACTGGGGAACATTGGTAGCCCAGATCGCCACATGGTCGCCCTGCTTCACGCCCATCGAGATCAGTGCGCGTGCGAAGGTGTCCACGTCATCGCGGAATTCGGAGTAGGTACGGCTGTAGTCCAGTTCGGTGAAGCGGAACGCCCACTGATCCGGGAATTCCTCGCACATCCGGTCGAGAACCTGCGGGAAAGTGAGGTCGATGAGCTGATTCTTTTCCCATACATAGTAACCGTCACCGCGGAGGCTCTTCTGGAGACGGATATTTTCACTGCCGTTATCCAGATACTGAGACATGAAGTGAACGTAATGCGGCAGAACGATACCGGCTTCGGAAAGCTCCGGCGCGTACTGACGCAGCCATTCGAGGGAGATATAGCCTTCGTAATTGAGAGAACGGAGCGCCTTCATATATTCTTCCATCTTCGGCAGGTCGCCTTCACCGACGAGGCGGTACTTGACCTTTCCGTCTTCCATGATGGAGTCCTTGATGTGGCAGTGCTTGATGAACGCGCCGAGATTTTTGATGGTAGTTTCGGGAGATTCACCGTGGAAGCGGTAAGGATGGTTCCAGTCCCACAGAGCGGCAACATTGTCGCTGCCGATGCGGGCGAGAACGTCGGCAAGGCGTGCGGTATCGGAGTACACGCCGTTGGTTTCAATGAGAAGGGTAACGCCCGCTTCTTCCGCGATGGGAGCGAGAACTTTCATGGGTTCGATTACGTATTCATCGGGGAAATCCTCACCGGGTTCCGCGGTACGGTCGCCGAGGATACGGATGTAGGGAGTTTCGAGTTCCTTTGCGAGAGCAATGTATTCCTTGAGTTCCTCGATGGTTTCCGCGTGACGGTCGGCGTATCTGAGCGCACAGCCGGAAGAAAGACAGCAGATCTCGAGCTTCAGCCGCTTGAGAGTCGCCTTGGTTTCCGGAAGATTTTCCGGAAGGAACGGAGAAGCATGAACAGAGAAAAGGTCGTCGCCGAGACCGCGCATTTCGATGCCGTGGAAGCCGAAGTCCTTTGCCGCGGAATAAATTTCAGCCCAGGAATAACCGGGACAAGCCAGTGTTGAGAATGAAAGTTTCATATTCGTTTTCTCCTGCAATCATACAAAATCATAAAATCATCGGAAAGGGCTGCGTACCTCTCACAGGCGTCCCCGTGAAAAATCACTTGAACATGTCAGAAAAATAAAAAATCACCGAATCTCCCAAAGAGACGCGGTGAACAAACCTCGTGGTACCACTCTTTTTCGGTATAACAATACCCTCTCCCGGACACAGCATGATGTCCTGCCCTTCTAACGGTGGGTTCCGTCCGCATCTACTTGCGCATTTTGCGCGTTCAAACGGCTGCTTAGGGGTGAGTGTTAAACCTTCCTCCGTCTGCCTTGCACCAACCGGCATCTCTCTGCACGGATTCCCGTCCGTTTTTCCCCATCATCGCATTTCAGTCAATATTTTTTTGGATGCCCGTATTATAGCACATCTTCCCTGGGCTGTCAATAGGTATTTTTATGAATTTTCTGTGAAGGGGGAGAGTGTGCGAGGCGTTTGGAAAGGGGAGACGGTCGCTTTTTGAAAAAAGCTCCGCAAAAACTTCAATCGGAGACACGAAGTGTCTCCAGTAGCCGGCTATTGCAGTTGATATGATATAGAAGGGGGAAAAAGGAGGAATTGTAAGTGAAGTACGGCTTAAATTTGTCAGACCTGTAGCCGTAGAGGCATAAAAATCATCAGGAGTAGTGGAGCGACTTCTCAAAACTTCGTTTTGTTCAGCACAGACCCACTCAGATACAGTAATATCGTGCGCCGCGTTACAATTCAGCTACATAAAGGAAACCACCGCATGTCTTGGCTGCCGCCGTCCATGCTTTGCGTTTGTGCAAAATGTATGTCAGCCGTCCTCACTAACGAAAAGCGAAGGGCGCGGCAGCCAGTCCGAGCGGATGCTGACAAAATGTAGCTGAATTCTTCACGGTAATTGCAAATCACGCAGTCAGAAAGCCGGCGTGGGAAGTCATGGGTCTAAGAGACTTCCTCTGGAAGTCTCATGTGGTCCCTGACTTCCGTCTCCACTACTTCTGATAATTTGGATTGCTCCACTTTGTCGACTGGGATCAACGAAA
>JBGVOJ010000300.1:0-6409 GCA_045126415.1 Eubacteriales bacterium
TGTAACCGAAGGATTTTCCATATGTACGATATTTTCGGGAACATATTGAATCACACTGGTCATCGTCCCGGAATTTTCCGTGGGTACATCAAAAAAAGTATACAAAGAAAAGCCGGATTCAATGGAGACAGGACACAGGAGCCGGAACAGGACTACACCCCACAGCGCATAGGAAATGACTTTGGGAGCCATCTTCAGCAGCAAACGCAGGAAAAGCACAAGACAAATGGCTATACCTGCGGTCAGACTCATGTTGAAAAGTTGGGGCATAAATGTGTACCAGGACATCACCTCACCCCCTCATGGAATCCAGAATCTGCTTCATCTTCTCCACTTCTTCATCGGTGTACTTCTTCCGTTTCGAGAACGCCGCAAGAAACGCCGGAAGCGATCCTTCAAAAGTCTGTTCCAAAAACTCCTCGCTCTGATGTGCATAAAAATCTTCCTTGGATACAAGAGAAGTTACAGTTCGCTTGACATTCTGGAACAGTCCGCGCTGACACAGCCGTTTGAGAATTGTGTAGGAGGTGGACTCCTTCCAACCGAGTTCTTTTTCCGCCAGCTTTGCCAGTTCTCCCGAGGACAGCGGTTCATTCGTCCAGATGATGTCCGCAAAGCGTGATTCAATTTCACCGAGTTTGTATTCGGGCATATTTTTCGCTCCTTTCCTTTACTGACAGTAGAGGTTATATTTATTCTACTGCGAGTCGAGGTAAATGTCAAGAGCCGGTTCGGATAAGTAACAAAATATTCAAAAACAGGATGTCTGACAACAAAACGCAAAGATCAAAAATTCGCCATTTTTGATTAAATCTTTACCATATTCTTTTCCTGTTCACAGAAACATGATATACTATGTGTATGTATTATAAGCAGTCAACCAGTGAACGAATATCATTGCATGGATCCGTTCGGAGGTATATATGGAGCGATTACAGAATTTTCGGAAATACATAAACGAATACATGACAGACAAAATTACAGTTGGACAGAGCGGGACCGAGGTATATGAAACAGAGCAAAAATATATAGCAAAGTATGTACGTCGTGATTTGCTTCAGTCCGATGAAGCATGGGCTTCTTATCAGCGTGAAGCGCAGTTTTATTCTTCCATGGCTTCGGAACAGTATCGGTTCCTGCCAAGGATATATCACTGCCGCCGGACAGAGGACGAAATCGAAATACTCATGCAGAGATATCATCCGATCAGCAGAGCGGATTTTGACGACACCATGCTCTCAAAAGTGATGGATGTGCTGGTACAGATCCATGCAATGCCTGTTCCGGCATTTTTACCGCAGACAAACACAGAACCTCTGCAGCTTGATAACGACGAAATCTGTCGATGTTTCCGGGGATGGAGCGAGGTAATCGGTGAACACGGAGACATTTTTTCAAAAGAAACTCTCATCAGAATAAGCGAAAAGTTCAATGCCATCAATAAACAGGCATATACTGCCAAAAACGTATGCTGCCACGGAGACTTCCATTTTGACAACCTGTTATTGGACGGAAACGGAAATATTATTGTCTGTGACTGGCAGAATGTAAGCAGAGGTCATGCATCGGGAGACATCTCTTTTTTCCTGAGCAGATTGTCTGCCGATGGGGTTGAAATCAGTAAAGAAAAAGCGATTCGATTCTACTGTCAGCACACACCCGCAGATATAACACCGGATGAAATTTCAGTCCAGATGAGTCTGGCAAACCTGAACACTTCCTTTATTCATTGGCATCGATATCTTCACGGCAGTTCAGCAGAACGGGTACAGGAAATTTGGCTGAAAATGATAGAGGATGCGGAATTGTTTTGCGGTATGTATTTCTGAAATTGATACCTAAACATCATTTTACTTTGTTTGTCGAACAGAAAGAAACAACATAACGAAAAATCAACATTTCAGAAAGGTAGTTTTGTGTATGAAAAAGGTGATATTAAAAATTATACTTGGCTGTATTGCAGTTGCATCAGGCGGGGAGTTGTACCGGAATGCGAAGATCGAAGGCAAATCGCTCCGCGAGGAGCTGACGAATATACGGATTGACAATATACTGTAAAGGGGGAAAGACCATAAAAAAGATAATAAATCATCCTATTCTGCTTGCGGTTATATGTTCGCTTGTTTCATTTGCCATTGATTTCATCATTATACCGAAATTATGTATCGGTTGGCCTGATATAATATGGGTGGCGCTTATGATTGTTCTTCCTGTGGCTATAGCTGTTTTGTTATTTAAGAAACTGGATCATAGAAAATTGGCATACATATTTATTGGTCTTCTGATTCAGTATGTACTTCTGATTGCTTTTGCTGAACCGATTTCATCAATATGGGGTACATCAATTAAACATACATTAGGCTGGTTTAGTTATATAGGTACTGTATTTCCTTGGCCATTTATGATCACGCTGATCCAGTATATTTCAGTTTTGTTGTTTAAGAAGAGACAAGGAGTAAATCATAAATGAAAAGATAATCAAAGACCTGGAATCCGCCCTCACCGGATTGATCGGTGAACTGAAACCCGCACCTGCTGACCCTGTCGAGAGCAAGCTGACGGAGATAGTCTGTTTCGACTACACCGAAAAAGACAATACCCGCTGGCTGGCTCTGATCACAGATGCGCTGAAAACCGCAAAAACCTTTGAAATCCACTGCTGGAACGAGGAAACCGAGTGGATCGAATTAGCTCTGCGATATGGAAAATTGAAGGATGACGACTGGACATACGGCAAGATCATCACCGGCGAGATTACACCCGAATTCACCGAAATGCTGCTTTGTCAGCCGAAACCATCGGACATCGAAGCTGCCAACAAAATGACACCGTTTTTCAATATCTTTCTGGACGATACCTTCCAGAGCAGCCACTGGGGAACGGAGATTTACTACGGAGGCTGACTATGTACAGATGCAAATGCTGTGGACACGAATCCCTCCCTGTACCGGTTGTATTTTGAAAAGCAGGAATCTGTGGAGTGGCGTATGAGCTTCCGTTTGAAGACGTTGGCGGATACAGAAATACTGCTTATATAAGGAGGCATGCACAATGAAATGCCCTGTATGCAATCGTGAAATGCAAGATGGCGTCGTTCAAAGCGGCAGAACGATCTTCTTTACAACCGAGCCGCATAAGTTCTTCTTCTCACCGAACAGCATCATGAGTGAAGATGTAACCCTAAGCAGACATAACTGGACACGCCCGACCTGCAAAGCCTATCACTGCGAAAAATGTAAGAAGGTGATCCTCGATTATGGGGATGAATCGGTTTGACAGAGGTTTTATGAAAAAACAAAAGATCATCCGCATTGCCGTGATTGCTGCAATCGTCGGTTTTGCGGTCTGGAAGCTCATAACAGTGCCAAAGATTATGGATGGTATTCCCGGAGAAAATGCAGTCGATGGCTTTCGTTATAACGGAATAGACTATCGAAACAGCTATTTCATGGTCGCCGATGCCGACAGAATTCACGTCGGTTATGCTGAAGAGACAAGGGGAAAGGTGTATTTTATCGGAAGCCGGACTTCTCCCGATTATATTGCGATTGTCGGCAGCGATAATACAACCCACTACGCGGCGGAAGGATGTGTTCCGGATACCTCGGGAACGGTAACAAAGGTACTCATTGATCCGGGAATACGGAAAACAAACAAACTTGTGATCACAAGAAAGTCGGATATGGATCAGCTCCTTGCAATAACGAATCTTCAGGGAGAAGAAAAAGAATATACCATTGAAAACATCTACACGCAGGGGAACGACTTTTATTTCGCCTGCAATGACTGCGTCGTTGTTGATTCAAATAACCTTGGCGGCTACATTGCACTTACGGGCGGAGAATGGATTTACGCCTCACCTGAGAATTACAAGGCTATGCTGAGTGACATGAACCAGCGCGAGAGCAACAAGGGAACCGTTCGCGGCGTGAGAATCACTGACGAAAAGTTGATTGAGTGGCTTGGAAAATCTATTTTGACAAGCTTTATTGAAGAATGAGCGTGTTGACAACAAAAACATAATAAGAACAGGAGACAATATCATGAGTAAGAAACTTGTAGCATACTTTTCCGCAAGCGGAACGACCGCGAAACTGGCTGAAACCTTATCTGAAGCCATCGGCGCAGACCTGTATGCCATTGAACCGGAAGTGCCGTACACCAAAGCAGACCTCAACTGGATGAACAAAAACTCCCGCAGCAGCGTAGAGATGAACGATCCATCCTCCCGTCCTGCGATTGCAGGTAAGCGGGACAACATGAATGATTACGACACCATCTTTATCGGCTTCCCGATCTGGTGGTATGTGGCACCGACCATCATCAATACCTTCCTCGAAAGCTATGACTTCACAGGAAAAACCATCATCCCCTTTGCCACCTCCGGCGGAAGCGGCATGGAAAAAACGAATGAAAAGCTCGCCCCAAGTTGTCCCGGTGCCAAGCTGGTTGATGGTATGGTTTGGAAGAAGAATGCCAAAGCAGACGAGCTGTCAGCATGAGCAGAGGATCTGACAAAGTAATGGAGGACATGATATGTTATCGTACATCATTTCATACCTATATTACATCATCCCAGCGGCGGCACTGATTTTCTTTGGAATCAGTCTGTTCCGCTACCATTATGCGAAATACAAAAACAAACGTATCCCCAATACCTATTCCCCCGATCAGATCAAATCACGGAAAATCTGCCTGATCGTTTCCTCGGTCATTGCGGGAATTATGGCTGTGGTTGTGCTCGCGTTCATCGGACTTCTGATGATGGCGGTCGCTTTCATGTGAGGCAGATATGAGCGATAAGATTTTCATCCGGCTGCTGATCACGGTGCTGGCAGTTTGCCTTATACTGACCATCGTCCACCTTGCCTACGCGATTTATGCCTATCAGCACTGCTCCATCATATACTTCATCGGAAAGGAGCTGTGGTGATATGACAAAAACTGTAAAACAGATTGCCGCGCTCGTTTCCATCGTCCTTGTGTTCGCTTTGTTTAACGGCTGTATGTATCTGCTTCTGACCGGAAGGTTGTCGAACAATTTCAGCGATACATCCCAGTCAAAGCAGATCGACGTTGCGAAATTTCTCCCGCATGTACCCGAATCTGACCTTGTGCGCATCGATTCCTCACTGAAGCTGACAGAGAATCTTCCTGTGCTTGACGGTGCGGCGGCACTTGTTCCCGTATATGCTGCTATCGTGGATAATGTCTATCCGGAAGGCTCCGTGACCTATGAAGGCGGCACATTTGATGACAGCAACTACTATGGCGAAAACTTTGCTCCCGACAGCGCGATGCAGTATAAGAATACTGTCCGCGGCTACAAGGCAATCGTGGATGGGGACACGGACATTCTGTTCTGCGCCGGACCGTCTGCCGAGCAGACTGCCTATGCCGAAGAACAGGGCGTGGAACTTGTCTATGTTCCCGTAGGCCTGGAAGGATTTGTATTCTTCGTCAACGAAAGCAATCCCGCAGAAAGTCTGACGGTTGACGAAATCCGCGATATATACGGCGGTAAAATCAAAAACTGGAAAGAAGTCGGCGGTGCTGACCGTGTGATCAATCCCGTGACGCGCCTTGCCGGAAGCGGCAGCCAATCGGCGATGGATTCCTTCATGAAAGGCAGAGAGATTGCGCCGAAGTCGATCTTATCCGTCACAGGTGCGTCCATCGGTTTTTCGTTCCGTTACTACATGGACGGACTGGTGGGTAACGACAACGTCAAAATGCTCTCTCTGAACGGGGTATATCCCAGCGCTGAGAACATCCGTAACGGGACATATCCCGTTATTGCTAAATTCTACGCCATATACCGCGCAGACAACGATAATCCAAACATTCCCGTACTGATCGACTGGCTTCTCTCAGATGAAGGACAGATGCTGATCGAAGAAAGCGGATATGTGCGGATCCGATAAGTATAAATATGATAAACAAAAAATGGAGAGAATTCAATGAAGAAAATCATTGCAGTCAATGCCAGTCCCCGTAGGGAATGGAATACCGGCACGCTGATCCGTGAAGCTGCCAAAGGTGCGGAATCGGCAGGCGCGGAGGTCAAGGTGTATGACCTCTATAAACTCGAAAAATTTACCGGATGTATATCCTGTTTCGGGTGCAAGCGTCCGGAGCATTTCGGAAAGTGCATCTGCCGTGACGGACTGGCACCCGTTCTGGAGGATATCCGTACAGCCGACGGGCTGATTCTCGGTACACCAAATTATCTCGGAGATGTCTCCGCAGGCTTACGTGCACTGTATGAACGGCTGATTTTTCAGTCACTCACCTACAAAGCAGAACCCCGCAGCTATAACGACCGCAGAATCCCCGTGTTGTTCATCATGACAAGCAATGTGCCCGAGGAATTCTATCCGCAGATCGGTTATGATAAAATGTTGTCCGG
>JBGVOJ010000301.1:0-3178 GCA_045126415.1 Eubacteriales bacterium
CGAAGTTATCAATGCCTGCGATGCCGGACGGGAGGGTGAACTGATCTTCCGCTATGTCTATGAACTGGCAAAATGCAGAAAACCGATGAAACGTCTTTGGATTTCTTCTATGGAAGATGAAGCCATCATGGACGGATTCAGAAATCTCCGTTCCGGTTCGGACTTCGATTCCCTGTATCAGGCGGCACTGTGCCGCGCAAAGGCAGACTGGCTTGTCGGAATGAATGCGACCCGCCTGTTCTCCGTCCTGTATCACCGTACCCTGAACATAGGACGTGTGGTATCGCCTACCCTTGCACTGATCGTAGAGCGTGATGCGGAAATCAGGGTATTTGTCCCCCAGCCGTATTACACGGTTTGTTCCGATTTTGAGGGATTTTCCGCAGTCAGCGGGAAATATACCGATAAAACCGAAGCAGAAACGGTATTGCACGCCGTCCATCATGCACCGTTTACTGTAAAATCTGTGGAACGGAAGGAAAAGAGTGAAAAAGCCCCCGCTCTGTATGACCTGACCACATTACAGCGGGACGCAAACCGTCTTCTCGGCTTCACGGCGCAGCAGACACTTGACTATCTCCAGTCCCTGTATGAAAAGAAGCTGACCACCTATCCCCGCACGGACAGTCGGTATCTGACAGATGATATGAAAGATACAGTGAATGCGGTTTCACTTCTCAGTGCTGGGATTCTTGAAACAGACAGACGGTATGAACCCGATGCAGAACCCGTATGCAACAGCAGAAAAGTCTCCGACCATCATGCCATCATTCCCACCATTCTTGCCGGAACCGCCGATCTGGACGCTCTCCCCATCGGCGAACTGGAAGTTCTCCGTTTGATTGCCCGTCAGGTGCTTATGGCAACTGCACCTGCTCACGAATATGCCGAAACTGTTGCAGTGCTCGAATGCAACGGGATTCTTTTCACGGCAAAAGGTAAAACGGTACTGAATATGGGCTGGAAAGCTTATCTCGAAAACGAACCGGCAGAAAAGGTTCTGCCCGATCTGACCGTTGACATGACCCTGACCGCCGAAACCTGTACAATCCGCGATGGCAAAACCAAAGCTCCTGCCGCATATACCGAAGATACGCTCCTTCACGCCATGGAAATGGCAGGCAGCAAGGAAACCGACGATGATGTCGAGAGAAAAGGAATCGGAACCCCTGCCACCCGTGCGGCAATGATCGAAAAGCTGATCTCCGCAGGGTATGTGGAACGCCGGAAGAATTCCCTTGTTCCGGCTCCTGTCGGAAATTCGTTGATTACCGTACTTCCCGAACAGCTTCAGTCTCCGCTTCTGACTGCGGAATGGGAAAACAAGCTGAAATTGATTGAGCATGGAGAGATGAAAGCGGATGGATTTCTTTCCGAAATCACGGATATGCTTCGTGATCTTGTCGAATCCTATACTGCCGTATCCGGTTCGGAAGTATTGTTCCCTTCCGGCAGAACTGTCGTGGGCAGATGTCCCCGCTGCGGTTCGGATGTGACGGAATCCCGCAAAGGCTTCTTCTGCGAAAAAAACGAGTGCCGTTTCGGACTGTGGCGGGACAACAAGTACCTTGAAAACAAACGAATCGACCTCACCCGTGCCGATGCGGAGGCTCTGCTCCGGAATGGTCGGGTGCATCTGGATCATATCTATTCCGAAAAGACGGATAGCACCTACGCCGCCGATCTGCTCATGGAGGACAACGGCGAACGCACCGTTTACCGGATCGACTTCGGGAGAAGAACATGAATCTGACTCCGTATGAACGTGAAACCATCATCCTGTTCAACGAGGAAGAGGATACCGCCAGCGTTTATACTCACAATGCAAAGCTGATCCGGAAATTAGAGAAGCTCTCTGTCAAATATCCCGACAAAATTTATGAAGCAAAATCCGGCAATATCACCGGAAATGGTTCCGTCAATTACATCGTGCCAAAAGCCTGTGTATCCGTCAGAGAACCGTTCAGCGAGAAACGACGGAAAACGGCAAGGGAGATTGCCATCAAAGGTAACTACCGACCGCCGAAGCGGAGTAAACCTTCCGAAATATAAACTGTTCTGCTCCCGCATGGTTAACTGCTGCCTCTGCGGGAGCAGTTTCTTTTATGAAGTATACGCGCCAAATCTCACGAACAGGAGAAGAATATGCCCGAAAACCAAACAAGCAAAGACCGTCTGAAGGATATAGTAAACAGCATCGAGGACGGGATAAAGAATCTGTTTGAATCCGAAAAATACATGAATTATCTCCGTACCATGAGCCGGTTTCACAACTACAGCGTGAATAATGTCCTGCTGATTCATATGCAGAGACCCGATGCTACCCGCTGTGCCGGCTTTACCAAATGGCAGACGGAATTCAACCGTCATGTCATAAAGGGCGAAAAAGGCATCACTATCATCGCCCCCACTCCCTATAAGAAGAAAGTCGAGCAGGAAAAGATAGACCCCGACACCAACCTGCCCATGCTGGATGAAAACGGACAAATCATCCTTGAGGAAAAAGAAATCAAAATCCCGATGTTCAAGCCGGTCAAGACCTTTGATGTGTCCCAGACCGAAGGTGATCCTCTGCCGGAACTTGCGGAAAATCTGGTGGGGGATGTCAACAATTATGAAGTTTTTCTGGAAGCCCTTCGCCGCAGTTCCCCCGTACCGATCCATTTTGAACCGATGCAGGCGAATCAGGACGGGTATTTCAGTCTGACAAAACAGGAGATATTCATCCGTGATAATATGAGCGAAATCCAGACGGTGTGCGCTATTCTTCATGAAACTGCCCATGCAAAGCTGCATAACTATGAAAAAGATTCGGAAGAAGCGAAACCGCATGATGTAGAGGAACTGGAGGCGGAATCCATTGCTTTTTCCGTGTCCGCATATTATTCGATTGAAACGGGTGCCAACAGCTTCGGTTATCTGGCGGGTTATGCCAAGGATAAGGAGCTGAAAGACCTCCGTGCAAGTCTGGAAACCATCAGCAAGACCGCTGATGAAATGATAAACGCCATCGACCGGAATTATGCGGAGATCATGGCAGAACAGAAACTTACGCAGGAACTCCACAAAATCGAAACGGATGAACCCATGAAGAATGAACCGATCCCCGATCTTCCCGATCCGACCATATCCGCAGAAGCTATGAATACCTACGGTTATACGGATGCTGATATGCTCC
>JBGVOJ010000302.1:0-8993 GCA_045126415.1 Eubacteriales bacterium
CCGTTCCGGTCATTTTTCAATTTTATGCCCCTGCGCGGGGCGGCGCATAAGAGGCCTTCGCGCGAGGCCTCTTATGAATCACCCGCGCCAAGGGGGTTCCCCCTTGGATTCTCCTCGTTATTTCAGTTGAACAGGTGGAGAATACGAACGCAACATAACTGCCGTCCGTATGGGAAAGTAGATTATGCTAACCGCAATGGTTAAAATTTACGTGCGCCGAACAAAATACCGTTCCCCTTTTGCCCGCGGTTAGCCCAATAAAAAACGAGCGATTTTCGATCATTATATCTATGAACGAGCGGACAGTTTTTTCCGTACTTGACAAAACAAAACGTACGTTTTGCCAAGCCGGCAATTCCTAAAGGGGCGGCGTTTGAGCCCCTTTAGGCGCCGTCCGCGCAGGACATAAAATTTGAAAAATGACCTGACGGTCATTTTTCTTCCTTCCACGCCGCAGGCGTGTTCCTCCGCTTATCCGCAGATAAGCCTCTCTATCACCGCGTAGCCCAGCGGCGTCGACTTGATCTTCCGGTCAGCCTCCGCACACCGCGCGACCGCATGGTCAAAATACTCCGCCGGACGGCTCCGCGCCGCATTCAGATACAGCCCCGCCTTGTACGAGTGCATCTTCATCAGCTTCGCGAATTCCGCACTGCTGATTCCGTCCTCCAGTGCGTGCGCCGCCGCCGCAAGATCACAGAATACCCGCGTGATCTGCGAAAGGACAATGATCGGTTCCTCGCGCTTGCGCATCTTGACCGCCAGAGCGTCCAGCGCCGCCGCAGTGTTCCCTTCAAGAACACAGTTCGCCAGGCGGAACGCGTCGTCCTCGTCCGTCCGCGTCACCGTCGCGTCCACGTCCTCCATCGTCACTTCCGTGCGCCCGGATTCCGCCGTGTACGCCGCCGTTTTCGCCAGTTCTCCCGATAAGCGGAACATCGACCGCCCGCACAGGTTCAGAATCCGCATCGATACCGCCTGCGGAATCGTCAGTCCGTATTCCGCAAAGTGCCGCTCGATCCAGCGCACCAGTCGCGCGTCCGTCTGGAAATCAAACTGCACCGTCTTCATGATCTTTCCCGCGTTCTTCAGAAACGCCGACGGTTTCTTCACCGTCCCTGCGTCAAATCCGTCCGCCGCCACCCGCAGGATCACGACCACCGAATCCGCCACGTTCGCGCTTTCCCCGAACATCGACAGCGCCATACCGTCGCCGCCGTCGTCGTCAAATGCGTCCGTCAGCATCTCAAGCAGCGCCGTGCGTTCCTTTTCGTTCAGCAGCTTGTCGAGGTTCGACAGCGATATGTCCACGAGCTTCTTCTCCGCCATCACCGGCGGAGCCAGCACCGCTTCCCGGATTGCCTCCAGATCGTACGAATCGTCCGAAAAACGCGCATAGTTGAACGCAGCAAATCCCGGATCCGTCACCACCACCGCCTTCATCTGCGCGGCATAGTGATTTTTCATGTAATCTTCGTCCCCGTAAAAGAAATACATCCCCCGCGGAGCCTTGATGTCGCTGCGAAGTTCGGTCTCCGTCATGCGCCCACCGCCTTTCTGTGGAAATATTTGGAAATTAAAGTTCTATTCATAAAGGGCACGTATATTTTTTCACAAACATCCGGTAGAATGGGGACAGAGCAAAAACCGTTTCTGTCCGGGGGAGATATCCATGCCCAACATCTTCGATTATCTTATCTGGCGCGGCGATCTTTCGTTTTCCGCCGCACCGTTCAACGAGGTGGACAACCTCATTTTATCCATGCTGTCGTTCATTGAATACCGGGACATTGTTCCGTCCGCGCTGCTCGGGACGCCGGTGAAGCTGTCGGAATGTCTCCGCCGGTACGAGAAGAACTTCCCGGCTG
The DNA here is from genome assembly GCA_045126415.1 of Eubacteriales bacterium. Lineage (GTDB taxonomy): Bacteria > Bacillota > Clostridia > Oscillospirales > CAG-272 > UMGS1696. The sequence goes on from JBGVOJ010000302.1 coordinate 1,869, forward strand.
GCGAAGATTTCGGCGTGATCATCCCACAGGAGACGACGGATCTGTTCCGCCGTGCCGCGTCGTCGGCACGGTTTTCGGAGATTTACGCCGCGTACTACGTGAATGAAATCAGCGAAAACGAAAGCGATCCGATGCAGTTTGCGGCGGTCACGTTCATTCTGCCGGACAATTCGGTCTTCATCGCGTTCCGCGGCACGGACGACAGCCTTGTCGGCTGGCGGGAAGACTTCAACCTGAGCTTCACCTGTCCGACGCGTTCGCAGGAGCTTGCCGCCGCATATGTCACGGACGTGGCGTCCGTATACCGCGGGGACATCCGCATCGGCGGACACTCGAAAGGCGGAAATCTGTCGGTCTACGCAGCGGCGTTCGTCCCGCCGTACGTGCAGCAGCGGATCATCACCGCATACAGCAATGACGGTCCGGGATTTCTCGGACACGTCCTGGAATCGGCGGAATACCGCGCGGTTGCGGGGCGTGTAGTGACGCTGGTACCGCAGTCGTCGGTGATCGGGATGCTGCTCGAGCACGACGGGGACTACCATGTCATCGAAAGCACGATTCACAACGGCCTGTTCCAGCACGATCCGTTTTCGTGGAGCGTCGCGGGGCCGCAGTTCATCCATCTGGACGGGTTATCCCGTCAGGGACAGCGGCACGACCGGGTTCTGCAGTCATGGCTGTCGAAGCTCGACGGCGAGGAACGCCGGAAGTTCACGGAGACGCTGTTCGGCGTACTCGAATCCACGGGAGCGAAGACGGTGTCCGACCTTACGGAAGGCCGTCTGAACAGCATTGGAGTGATTCTCCGTACGTTCGGGAATCTCGACCGTGAGACGAAGGATCAGGTTTATGATTTCATCAAACGACTTGCGGAGTCCGCCGTGGAGTAAATACAAATTTCCCGAAATTTTATAAGGAAGAAAAATGACCGTTCCGGTCATTTTTCAATTTTATGCCACTGCGCGTGGCGACGCCTAAGAGGACCGGTCGCGGTCCTCTTAGGAATCTCCACGACCAAGGGGGTTCCCCCTTGGATTCTCCTGCGTTCGGGGGACTCGGCCTCGAGGCCTCAGACAGACAGCGGTTTTCACGCGGCAGATCGTCCGGAAAAGAGGATACCTCTATCCGGAGCGGATACCGCGACCTTTTCGCCCGCGGTTAGCCTAATAAAAAACGAGCGATTTTCGATTACTATATCTATGAACGAACGGACAGTTGTTCCGTATTTGATAAAACCAAACGTACGTTTTACCAAGCCGGCAATTCACAAAGGGGCGGCGTCTGAGCCCGGAGGTTCACGAAGTGAAACTCCATTGTGCAGCCGTCCGCGCAGGACATAAAATTTTGAAAAACGCCGACAGGCGTTTTTCTTCCTTCCTCACCGCAGGTGCTCCGCAGGCGTGTCTTCCTCAGCCCTGTGCAGCAGAATTCACCCTGTCGGCTGCTGCCATGATGCCCAGTCTGGCACTCTCATACGTCAGTCCGCCCTGCATGAATGCTGTGTACGGCGCACGCATCGGCCCGTCCGCCGATAATTCAATCGACGCTCCACCGACAAACGCGCCTGCCGCCATGATGACGGGATCCGCATATCCGGGCATTTCCCACGGGTACGGCGTTACGTGTGCGTCAATCGGCGACGCCGACTGAATCCCCTGACAGAACGCCACCAGTTTCTCCGGTGCGTCGCAGTCCACCGCCTGTACAATGTCACTCCGGCGGACATCCCATGCCGGATTTACGCGGTAACCCATTTCGCCGAACATATATGCCGCCAGATGCGCCGTCTTCATCGCCTGCGCAACCGTGTGCGGCGCGTAGAATAAACCTTTGATCAGATTCCGGTTCTGACCCAGCGATGCGCCCACTTCCAGACCGACCCCCGGCGAAGTCAGACGGTAGCCGCAGAGGTCAACCGCCGCCTGCGTGCCGACGATGTACCCGCCGATGTCCGCCATGCCGCCGCCCGGATTCTTGATGAGCGAACCCGCCATCAGGTCAACGGCGCACTGATCCGCCGCGCCGTCGAGCGGCTTCGCGCACGGTTCTTCGATTTCCGTGAACTCGCCGTAGCAGTTGTCCACCATGAACACCGGCTTACGCATGCCGTTTTTCTTCGCGAATTCCGCGACTTCGTACGCCGCACGGCGGATTTCCCGCACGGTCAGCGTCGGACGGTCCGCGTACCCTTTCGAACGCTGGACGTACACCATCTTCACGCGTTCGCCGTATTCGGCGAGGATCGCGCGCATACCGTCAAAGTCGAACGGCAGACCTTCCGCGTCACGCGGCTGGAGGTCGGTCTTCATGAAGGTCACGCCGAAATCGGCGAGAGAGCCGTCGCCGTCTTTCCCGTTCGGCTGTGCGTTTCCGTCGATGCCGATGACATCGAGAAGGGTATCGTACGGCGTGCCGGTGATGGAGAGCATGATGTCGCCCGGACGGAGGATACCGAACAGGGCAACGGTCAGCGTATGCGTCCCGGACAGCAGCGACGTACGCATGAAACCGGCTTCCGCACGGAAGATTTTTGCCGCGAGGACGTCGACAACGTCGCGGCCGCGGTCACCGTAGCCGTAGCCGGTGGACGGCGCGAACAGGGATTCGGAAACCTCGCACTGCCGGAAGCAGTCGAGGACGTGTTCGGTATTGAAACGCGAAATCGCGTCGATGTCGTTATAGATGGCGGACATAGCGGATTCCGCCCGATCCGCAAGAGCACGGATGGTGGTGGATATATTCATGATATTTACTCTTTCTGTCTTACAAAATTTTGTATGTGCAAACTTTTTGCTTAATTTAAGTAGAAAAATGACCTTCGGTCATTTTTCTATTGAATGCCCCTGCGCGGGGCGGCGCAAAAGAGGCTCGATTGCGAGCCTCTCTTGACTCTCGGCAACCAGAGGGAGGACCCTCTGGACACCCCCTCAACGGGCAGTTGAATGGTAGAGAATACGACGGCAACATAACTGCCGTCCGTATGGGACGTTAAAGTAGGCTAACCGCATAAATGAGACTGACGTACCGTCAACAGAATACCGTCACCCTTTTGCCCGCGGTTAGCAATCATAAAAACGTGCGATTTCAGCCGTACGATATCGTGAAATGTCCGGCAAGTCTTGCGGATTTGATGCACTGCACCTTACGAGGAGTCCAGAGGACACTTCCTCTGGCGCGGGTGATTCACAAGAGGGCTCGCGCGAGTCCTCTTGTGCGCCGTCCGCGCAGGACGAGAGACAGTCTGTACAAACAAACCGGCTGTAATCCTTACTTTCCCTGCAGCCAGATAAGCAGTACCGTGATATCCGCAGGATTCACCCCTGATATCCGCGCTGCCTGCCCGATCGTCGCGGGCTTCACCTTGTCAAGCTTCTGCGCCGCCTCAAGCCGCAGTCCCCTGATCTGTGAATAATCAATATCCTGCGACAGCCGCGTGTCCTCCGACTTCTGCTGACGTGCCACTTCCTCAAGCTGATGCCTGATGTACCCTTCATACTTGATCTCCGTCTCGACACGTTCCGCAAGATTCCGCGGAAGCTCCGGACGGTTCGGGTCAAACTTTGCCGTGGACGCGTAGTCCAGCCCCGGACGGCGGATGATGTCGCACAGGTTCGCGCCCGACGAAATCGGTGTCGTCCCGCGTTCCTCAAGAAGTTCGTTGATGCCCGACGTCGGACCGACGTTCACGTGCCGCAGACGTTCGATTTCGTCCGTGACCGCCTGTGTGCGCGCGACCGTTTCGGCATACCGTTCGTCCGACAGCAGTCCCGCATAATGCGCGTACTTCGACAGACGTTCCTCCGCGTTGTCCTGACGGATGAGCAGACGGTATTCGCTGCGGCCCGTCATGATGCGGTACGGCTCGTTCGTTCCCTTGGTGACAAGGTCATCAATCAGCGTACCGAGGTAGGACGAATGGCGCGGCAGGATGATCTGCTCCATCCCGCGCACATACAGTGACGCGTTCAGACCCGCTAAAAGTCCCTGCGCCGCCGCTTCTTCGTAGCCGGACGTCCCGTTGAACTGTCCCGCGCCGAAGAGACCGGCGACTTTCTTGAGTTCCAGTGTACCGTAAAGTTCGAGCGGATTGATGCAGTCGTACTCGATGGCGTAGGCGTAACGCATGATTTCCGCGTGTTCGAAGCCCTTCAGCGAGTGAAGCATCTGCACCTGCACGTCTGCCGGAAGGGACGACGAGAAGCCCTGCAGGTAAATTTCGTCGGTATTGTCCCCCATCGGTTCGACAAACAGCTGATGCCGTTCCTTGTCCGCGAAACGGATGACTTTATCCTCAATGGACGGACAGTAGCGCGGGCCGGTTCCGTGAATCTGACCGGAATACAGCGGCGAGCGGTGGATGTTCGCCTTGATAATGTTGTGGGTTTCCTCGTTGGTGTAGACCACATGGCACGGCACCTGACGGATTCCGTTCAGCTGTGCGGCATCCGTACGGGTGGAGTACGGCGTGATATATTCCTCCCCGTCCTGCTGTTCGAGGACGGAAAAATCGATGGAACGGCGGTGGATGCGGGGCGGAGTCCCCGTCTTGAACCGCATGAGTTCCACGCCGAGCGCGGCAAGGCAGGGCGTCAGCCCGCTCGACGGAAGAGAATTGTCCGGGCCGGACGCCTTCTTCACAGCGCCGACATGGGTCACGCCGCCGAGGTACGTCCCCGTACAGATGATCGCCGCACGGCATTCGAAATCCCCGCAGGGTTCGGTACGCACACCGGTGACGCGGCGTCTTCCGCCGTCCGTTTCCTCCGTGAACACCTCGGTCACTTCCGCCTGAATGATCCGCAGATTTTCGGTATGTTCCAGCGTCTCCTTCATGAGATCGGAATACTTTCTCCGGTCGGCCTGCACTCTCTTCGAACGCACAGCCGCACCCTTGCTGGTATTGAGCGTCCGCGACTGCATCGTCACGCGGTCGGCGGCATATCCCATTTCCCCGCCCATCGCGTCAATCTCAAACACGAGATGCCCCTTCCCCGTCCCGCCGATGGACGGATTGCACGGCATATTCGCCACCGCATCCAGCGACAGCGTAAACAGTGCCGTATTCAGTCCGATCCTCGCACAGGCAAGTGCGGCTTCCACTCCCGCGTGTCCGGCTCCGATCACGGCGATATCAAATTTCTCGCTGTTATACATGGAAGTTTTTCCTCCAAAAATGACTTATATCATAATTTTTTATTATATCACAGAAGTGGCGTGGTGTCAAATTTTTTGGTACGGGCGTACGAAAATCAAGTTTCCCGGAAAACGCAGACCGGCTCGAACGGAAAACAAAAAGCGAAACCTGTCGTTAATTGCCGCTTCACAGTGAATATGCGGATATTTGTATTATTTAAGGGATATCAAATATAAAGCGCCGTGAAAAAATGTACATTTTGTCTGTAAAATCCCGAAAAAACTTTCTTCCCGCTCTTGCAATTGCTTCCATTTTGTTATATAATACATACGTCTACTTATCTCTGCATCCAAAAATTTCAGAAAAGGAGAAAACTTATGAAGAAAATCTTCAGCGTCCTGCTTGCGGCCGTTCTCGCAGCAGGTACTATGGTTCTTCCGACCGCGGCGGCGGACGGCGATATCGTTTATCTTCAGACATTCGACGATGTTGCTTCCTACGACGATCTCGGCTGGGAAATCGTAGAAACCCTCACCACCAACACCTCCACCTACACCATCGAAAACGGTGCACTCACCGTTGACAACCTCGGCGGCAACGACTCCTATACCGTTGTTGTTCCCGCATCCGTGATGGACGAAGTCAACAAGGGCGACTACACCGTCGGCTACGACTTCACCCTTCTCGAATCCGGCGACACCGCCCGCTACCTCGCAATGCTCCTCAACTACGACCGCGAAGTGGGCAACACCTACAACTCCCTCCACATGCGTATGAAGGGTTACGCCGACTGGCAGAACCGCTTCGTAGGCACATGGAGCGCGAACATGGACACCAGCGGCGGTTATCAGGGTCTCCCGCTCTTCACCGCCAAGGATGACGGCGCGATCTCCAACCGTCTCTTCGGTCTCGCTTATGACGATACCAAGAACGTTATCGCAGGTCAGACCATCCGTTACGAAATGCGCGTTTCCAATACCGACGGCTATTGTGAAGTCTACATGAACGGCGTTCTGATTTCCGGTACCGACGAAGCCGGCTGGGATCAGTTCACCTGGGCTTCCGAAGACTATTCCGAAATCTGCCTCAAGTCCGGCGGTTCCATCCTCGGTACCGTTGACAACATCGTTGTTGCCAAGGGTCTCGGCATTCCGGAAGGCACCATCCCCGCAATGGCAGGCGGTGCTGCAGCAGGCGGCTCCGGTCTCCCGGCAACCGAATACGATTCCATCGCCAACTACGCAGGCATCAAGCCCGTGATCGACGGTAAGATCGACGCGATCTGGGACGCAACCGCGGCTCAGGAATCCACCTGGCCCGGCGACCGTGACGGCGAAGGCATCTCCGGTTACACCAAGATCCTCTGGGACGAAGATAACCTCTACTTCCTCGGCGTTGTCAATGACCCGACCACTCTCCAGGAAGCAAATCCCACCACCACCGACTCCATCGACTTCTGGGTATCCGAAACCTATTCCGATGAAATGGGTTACCCGCTCGAAGGCGACTATCAGCTCGCACTCAGCCCGTACAACACCTACGGCGGCAACAAGGCTCCTGACCTTGTAAACGAAACCGGCGCAGTTATCAACGGCGACGGCACTTACGTTGTTGAATTCTCGATTCCGTGGCAGACTCAGGGTCTCACTCCCGCAGCAGGTCATGTATTCGGCTACAACGCATCCTTCAACAATGACCTCGAAGGCGACGGCGCCCGTGACTCCTGGACTTCCTGGGTTGAATGGACCAACATGCCTTACTGGTCCGACACCATGTGGCTCGGTCATGTGGAACTCGTCAAGGCTGACGTTGCTGTAGCGGTTGACGAAGCTCCCGCAGCAGAAGCTCCGGCTGCAGAAGAAGCACCGGCGGCAGACGCTCCCGCACTCCAGAACTACTGCGCAGGTGCAGTTGTTACCGAAGTTTCCGGTCTCGAAACCGAAGGCGCTAACACCGGTGACATGGCAATCGACGGCGACCTCGCAACC
>JBGVOJ010000303.1:0-15516 GCA_045126415.1 Eubacteriales bacterium
TGTGCTTCATCTCGTACGCGCTGTCCGTCAAACCGCTGCGCCCGTCGATGCTCCAGTTCCAGCTCGGACATCCCGACCGCTATCTCTATCCGTATTACAAAAAAGACCGTGACGCGGGCATCCTCACCGACGAATTCGCGCAGACGCTGATTGACTGCATGGCGATCCAGATCAACCGCCGTGTGCCGAACGGTCTGTCCTGCGGCTACATGGTCGGTGGACGTTACGCGGACGGCACGGTCGTCTCGAACGAACTGACGAAAATGTGTATGCGCGCCGTCGAGCAGGTGCGTCTGGTCTATCCGTCCGTCGGGCTTTGCCACACGTCCGACACACCGGCGGAAGACCTCGACCTCGCGCTGCGGATTCTCGCGAAGGGACATTCGCATCCCGCAATCTTCAACGACGACGTCATTCAGGCGGGGCTGCGGCACTACGGCCTGCCCGCGGACGAATCGTGCGAATACATTCACTCCACCTGCGTGGAAATCACGCCCGCGTCCTCGTCGAACGTATGGGTTGCCAGCCCGTACATGAATCTGCCCGGCGAAATGCTGGCAATGCTCCCCGACGAATGCGGCAGTATGGACGAGCTGCTGGAAAAATACCTCGCGCACATCCGGAACCGCATCGCGCAGAACTGCCGGAACGAAGTCCTGAACCGGTACGAACGTGCGAAATACTGCGTCGACCCGCTGCTGTCCTGCTTCGTGAAAGACTGCATCGAAACCGGCACGGACATCGAAGAAGGCGGCGCACGCTACAACTGGATCATGCCGTCGTTCGTCGGCGTGGCGAATGCCGCGGACGCACTGTATACGATCGATCAGCTGATTTTCAAGCGGAAAGAGCTGACCTTCCCCGAACTGAAGGCGGCAATGGCGGACAATTATCAGAGCAATCCGGAACTTTTAGCGAAAATCCGCGCTCTGCCGAAGTACGGCAACGACTGTCAGGACGACGACGCGCCCGACGTTTACGTCAAGCGGCTTTCGGAATTCATCGCGGATACGTGTGAAGATTTCCGCGTACCGTTCAAAAACGGCCGCCTGATCCCGAGCCTGTTCTGCTGGATCATGCACGACCAGTTCGGACAGCACACGGGTGCGACCCCGGACGGACGTCTTGCGGGATTCCCGCTCGGCGACGGTTCCGGCCCCGCACAGGGACGCGAACACGAAGGCCCGACGGCTTCGATCCTCTCCTCAACCTGCTGGGATCACCACCGTTTCATCGGCGGCATCGCGGTGAACATGAAGTTCACGAAATCCGTCTTTGATGAAACGAAACTTGACGTGATGGCAACGCTTGTACGGACGTACCTCATGCGCGGCGGATTCGAAATGCAGATCAACGTGACGAGCAGGGAAATTCTCGAAAAGGCACAGAAAAATCCGGAACAGTACGAAGACCTTGTGGTACGCATCGGCGGCTACAGCGACTATTTTGTGCGGCTGTCCAAAACGATGCAGGCGGAAGTCATCGAACGGACGGAACATACTTTATAATTCACAGAAAAAATGCACAGACGATCATATCTGTGCATTTTTTGATTATTCCGTTATCTTCAGCTTGAACCAGAAATTGCTTCCGTGTCCGACCTTGCTGTGTACGCCGAACTCCGCGCCGTGCAGGAGCAGGATGTTCTTCACGATCGACAGCCCGAGACCCGTGCCCATGTTCGCGCGTTTGTGGAAGTCGTTCACCTTATAGTACCGCTCCCACACCAGCGGCAGGTCTTCGTCGGAAATGCCGATGCCCGTATCGATCACTTCGGTGAGGACTTTTTCCTCCCCGTTCTCGTTCAGCACCGTCTGCCGGATGACGACCGTTTTGTCTTCCCCCGTGTAGTTCACGGCGTTGTTGATGAGGTTGTACACCACCTGCAGGATCCGTCCCTCGTCCGCTTCGACGAAAACGTCGCGGTCGGCTTCAAAACGGATCGTATAGCCGTCCTTTTCGCGCAGTCTGCCGTAGCGTTCGAGCGTCGTGCGGATAACTTCCGTGAAGTTGAACCGCGTCGGATGCAGCTTCTGCGTACCGCCCTGATAGCGCGAAACCTCCAGCATATCGTTCACGAGTGAGGTCAGCCGGTTCGTCTCGTCGATGACGATCTGCATATTTTCCGGTGTCGCTTCCCCCGGCAGGTCACGCATGGCCTCCGTATAACCCGCGATCATCGTCAGCGGGGTGCGCAGGTCGTGCGAGACGTTCGCGATGAGGTCCTTCTGCATTTTATCGAGTTTCGACAGCTCGTACGCCGCACGGTTCAGCGTGGATGACAGCATCACGGTTTCCGTACAGCTGCCGCCGTCGAAATTGACGTTGTAATTGCCGAGCGCGAGCTTGGACGCTTCGTCACTCATCTCCCGGATCGGCTTCGACAGCCACGCGGAGAACGCCAGCGCAAGCAGAACACCTGCCGCAAACAGGATCCCGCTGATGATCAGCAGCTGTACCCGCAGGGTTTCCACCGTCGAGCCGAGCGGAACGATTTCCGTGTTCAGCAGGATCAGAATTTCGGATTCTGCCGCCGGAATCAGCTTCGCGTAAATGACGTTTTCCCCGGCATCCGGCACGTTCTCCTCCCGGCCGCTGCGGAACATCGACGCCAAAGATATCCGGTGGAGGTATTCCCCGCCGTTCTGCGAAGCATCGCGGTAGAGCTGATTCAGCAGATCGCTTGAGGAAATATTGTGAATAAAGCAGAAGGAATTCACATGGTTCTCGCTGAGCAGACGTCCGTTCCTGTAAAAACCGTTTCCTCTGATTTCGTAGGCGGAAATGCAGACGGTATATTTTTTCGCGAGCCGGTCGGTGAGCATTTCGATGGACTCCACGTCGCCCGTATCGCGTTCGATCACATCCGCGCACTTCTGCAGTTCGTTCAGCTTGAGGGTACGATAAATGTCGTCAAGCAGAACGGTCTGGAACAGCCACAGAATCGCGATAACGAGGATGGTGAACACCGCAAAAGCGGCGATCATCCGTCCGCGCAGGCTGAAGAGACGCTCCCGATCCGCCCGGTATCTTTTATTCTTCCGCGTCAAAACGATAGCCAACCCCTCTCAGCGTAACGATATAGTCGGCGTACTTCCCGAGACTTTTCCGGAGGAGTTTGATGTGCGTATCAAGCGTACGGTCATCTCCGAAGTAGTCGTAGCCCCAGACGTCGCAGATGAGCTTTTCGCGGGTCAGGGCGATATTTTTGTTTTTGAGCATATAGAAGAACAGATCGTATTCCTTCGGCGTCATTTCGGCGCGTTTGCCGTCGACATAGACGATGCGCGCGGTCAGATCGGCACGCAGTCCGCCGTCCGCAAGGGTGACAATTTCGTTCCTCGGAGGTTCACTGATTGCCGCCGGACGGTTTCCCGCACGCTTCATGATGGCATCCACGCGGAGCATGAGTTCCTTGTTCGAGAACGGCTTGACAACATAGTCGTCCACACCGACCTCGAAGCCGTTGATCCTGTCGTACTCCTCGCCGCGCGCGGACAGCATGATGATCGGAATCTGCGAGAACTTCCGGATCTCCCTGCAGGCGGAGAACCCGTCCAGCTCGGGCATCATGATGTCGATAATCATGATGTCAAAATTATTCTCCCGGCAGAGACGCACCGCCTCCATTCCGTCCGCCGCCTCGGTCACGGTATGACCTTCGTACACAGCAAACTTCGCAATCAGCCTGCGGATATATTCTTCATCGTCAACTACTAAAATGTGATACATAGATAAATCATTTTTGGGGAAACTTTTTGAAAAAAGTTTCCCCCAAGCCCCTTTCAAAAACTTTTAAAATGGGTATTGATATTGAAATACAGTATACCGGAATTTTATTGGGATTCTGCGTGTATCCGGTAAATATTCGGTGAATTCTCAGGGCTGTTTGTCTGCTTCAAAACGGATATCCGCACCCGTCATGCCGTCCGGTACCTTTTCGAAGCAGGTGACTTCCACTTCGATGAGCTTGCCGTCACGGTAGAGCTGGAACTTGAGCTTGTCGCCGACGGAAGATTCGGTCACGATTGCCTTGACGTCAGCCTGTGTGGTGACTTCCTCACCGTTGACGGCGATAACACGGTCACCTACCTGCAGTACGTCATCGTTGTAGCCTTCCGACAGGCTGCTGACATACAGACCGGGTTTCATGTTGTAGTAGTACATGAACATCGACGCGCTGTTTTCGACCTGATTGAAACCGACGCCGATCATGGTCTTGCCGCGGACATAGCCGTACTGGAGGAGCTGCGCGTTGATTTCAAGTGCTTTGTTGATCGGGATAGCGAAACCGAGACCTTCGATGCCGGTGCCGCTGGACTTCGCGTTGACGATGCCGATCAGTTCGCCCTTCATGTTGAACATACCGCCGCCGGAGTTGCCGGGGTTGACCGCCGCGTTCGACTGGATGAGGTGCATGGTCACGCCGTTGACGTCCATTTCACGTTCGGTCGCACTGATGATTCCGTTGGTGACGGTGCCGCCGAGTTCGCCGAGAGGATTGCCGACAACGACGACTTCTTCGCCGACCGCGAGGTTATCGCTGTTGCCCGCGACCGCAAAGGTGAGTCCCTGCGCTTCGATTTTGAGAACGGCGATGTCGGAATCCGCGTCCGCTCCGATGGCGGTTGCCTTGTATTCCTCACCGTTGGTCAGGCGGACGGTGATATTTTCCGCAACGTTGCTGCCGCTGTCATCGCAGATAACGTGGTTGTTGGTGATAATATATCCGTCGTCGGAGATAATAACGCCGGAACCTGCGCCGCCGGTGACATACTGGAACCACGCACTCTGCGCGGTGTATTCGGTCATGATTTCAACGACGGAATCCTTGACCACGTCCGCAACCTGACTGTAGGTAAGCGGTTCGCCCCCCGACGCGCCGGTGGAGGTGACAATATCTTCCACGGTACGGTAGACCACGGCGGTATTGCCGGAGTTGAGGACAGTATTGCCGTTCGCGTCGGTGGTCTTGTTCATGCTGTTCGCGAGGTAGGCACCCGCGAAGCCGAACACGCCGGAAAACACGATGGTCAGGCTGCAGACGAGAGCAAGTGCGCCGCGGGAGACGGAACCGAAGGACTTTCTGGTCTTCTTCTTTTTCTTATTATCGGCGGGAGCATAGGAAATGCTGCCGTCACCGTGCGCCATGCCGCCCATGTAGGGGCTGCCGTTCTGGGGAGCGTAGGAATTGGTGAACTGCCCGTTATTGTAAGGATTCTGACCGTACGCATTCTGCTGCGGCTGACCCTGTCCGGGATTATAGCGGTAGCTGCTGTACGGCATACCGTTTCCGCTGTTCATATTGGGATTCGGATTCTGCTGCGGGTTGCAGCCGTACGCACCGTAGGGATTCTGCTGCGGTACCTGCTGCTGAGGACGGGTGTATGCATTCGGATTATACGTATTGTTGGGGATGTTTTCGCGGGTGTAGGAATACGCGCCGTCGGCGGGTCTTTCTTCCGCGCCGGAAGTATTGGCGGTCGGAGCATTTTCTGCGTTATCGGTGGCTGTATTGTCATTGCCGGAGAGATCGGCAGTTTCGTTTTTCGGTTCGTTTTCAACAGATTCGTCTGCCTTGTTCATTTCGGTTTCGTTCATCTTGTTTTCATTCATTTCATTTTCATTACGGTTGAATTCGTTCATCATAATAATCACCTTTCCCGGAGACTTTTCTTTTTTCTGCGCCCCCGCTTTTCTTTACGTGCCTATTATACCGTACGAATGTGATGATTATTTGAAGATGGGAGAAATATTGGTTGAATTATGAAAGTAATTTCCGGAAAATTTTCCCGTCGAAAAAACGCAGTATACATATTTTATCCACATTTATATGGTATACTACACTCAACTCAAATTTATAAATTACAAGGAGGTTCCCGCAATGAAGAAACTGCTTTCCCTGCTCCTCGCGTCCCTTCTGCTGACCCAGATCTTTGTTTCATGTGCCGAAAACACGGAAGAAGGCAGCACTGACAGCACCGTCACGGCAGATTCCGGTACAGCCGTGTCCGAGATGGAGGAAGAAACCGAGGAAACCGAGATCACCCGCGAAAACATCCCGGACAATCTCCCCGAAAAAAATTATGACGGACGTACGTTCACCCTGCTCACCCGTGAAACCGACGGTATTTACTACGGCGACAAGTTCATGCCCGAAGAGCTGAACGGAGAAGGGGTCAACGATGCCCTGTACGAACGCAACATCAAAATTGAAGAACGCTTTGGTGTGGATTTCGCCTACGTTTCCAAAAACAGTACATGGGGCAACGCCCAGTGGAACAACGAAATGACCAACTCCATCATGGCGGGTGACGGTGCGTATGACCTGATCGCAGCGTATGCGGCGACCGTTTCCGAAAACATTTCGAAGAACATCTTCCTGAACTGGCGTGAGATTCCCAACATTGATCTGACACAGCCTTGGTGGAGCCAGAGAGCGATCGACGCGCTCACGGTCAACGGCCGCAGCTACCTCATCACCGGCGACTACGCGCTTTCCCTGTGGGACAATATGTTCGCTTTCATCTTCAACAAGAAGCTGGCTGCCGACTTCGGCATTGAAAATCCGTACGATCTTGTACGCAGCGGTGACTGGACACTCGATAAAATGTCCGAGATCACCTCAGCTGTTTCCATCGACCTCGACGGAAACGGTCAGTGGACCGTGGACGATCTCTACGGTCTGGTGACGGACTGGGCGACCGCCATTGACACCTATCAGATCGCCTTTGACATGCCGGTCGTATCCCATACCGCCGACGGCAGTCTTGAACTCGCCCTCAGCTCCGAAAAAGCAGTGTCCATCGTTGAAAAGCTCAACAACCTCTATCATACCACCCACGGCGCCTACACAGATTCGACAGCAAGCAACCTTGACACGATATACCGCGCCGACCGTGCCCTCATGTACGGAACCTACTTCGAAAAAATCACCGCTCTCCGCGATATGGAATCTGACTTCGGCATCCTGCCTTATCCGAAATACGACACCGCTCAGGAAAGTTATTCCAGCACCTCCCGTGACAACTTCGACCTGTTCGTCGTTCCGATCGACGTAAAGGATCCGGAATTCACCGGCATCATCACCGAAGCCCTGTGCGCGGAAAGCTACCGGAGCGTTATTCCGAAGTATTACGACGTCGTTCTGAAATCCAAGACCTCCCGTGACGAAGAAAGCGCGGAAATGATCGACATCATCCGCGACAGCCTGACTTTCGATATCGGTTATCTCTGCTCCAGTTCTCTCAGCGGCATCGGTCATATCTTCGTCGGTCTCATCCGCAGCAATTCCAACGATCTGGTCTCCAAATTCGCCTCCGTCGAAAAACCCGCCAAGAAACTCCTCGAAAAAATGCTGGTTTCCTACGGGATTGAATAAAATACCGCGCAAAAAAACGGGCGAATGCCCGTTTTTTTCAGTCAAACAGCTCTTCCAGATTCACCGTCCGCGTTGCCCACGAGATATCCGCGTTGACGTCGTGGGTCGTCATCAGCACGGTTCCCCTGAATTCTTCGAGCGCGTGCATGAGGACTTCCTTCGAATACACGTCCAGATGGTTCGTCGGTTCGTCGAGGACGATCAGATTCACCGGACTCATCATAGCGAGACAAAGACGCAGTTTGGTCATCTCGCCGCCGGAGAGCGTACGCACCTGATTGAAGAAATGCACTTCCGTCAGCCCGCAGGAAAACAGCGCCGCCTGCAGTTCCTTCTGCGGCTTTTCGGGGTAATACTCCTTCGCAAACTCGATCACCGTGATCGCGCGCTTTTTTCCCGCCTTTACGCCGAGACGGCGGCGCTCGGTTTTGTTGAAGTGCGAGAAGTTGTTTTCGTAGTCCTCCTCCTGCTTGAGAAAGACGCTCACGATTCCCTCGCCGAAGTCAATCTTCCCGCCGACCGGTTCGAGGTCACCGCAGATGGACTTGAGCAGGGTCGTCTTCCCAATGCCGTTGAAGCCCTTGAAGACAATCTTATCTCCGCGCTTCACGTTCAGCGATACGGGCGGAAGAATGGCGGAACCGCCGTATCCGACTTCAAATCCGTCGAGGGACAGAATTTTTTCCGTGGCGCCGCTCATGTGTTTAAACTCAAACTGCGGCTTGACAATTTCGTCCGGATGTTCGATCCGTTCGAGATTCTCAAGCATTTTTTTTAGCCATACCGCCTTGGAACGGGATTTTCCTCCGTACGCCGCGCCGGAGTTTGCCGCGATGTACGCTTCCGAACGGGCAATGAATTTCTCCTGCGCCGTGCTCTGCTGTTCCTGCATGGCTTCGCGGCGTTCTTTTTCTTTCACATAATAATCGTAATTGCCCTCGTATACCTTGAATTTCCGGTTCGCAATCTCGACGATCTTGTTCGAAACCTTGTTGAGAAACGCACGGTCATGGGAAATCACGATGTATGCGCCTTTCCGTTTACACAGGTAGTCACCGAGCCAGCCGATGTAGCCGATGTCGAGGAAATTCGTCGGTTCGTCGAGGATGAGCAGATCGTTGTCGGACAGCAGGAGCTTCGCGAGGACGAGCTTGGTCTTCATCCCGCCGGACAGCTGGGACGAAGTTTTCGTCCGGTCGGCATCCGTGAAGCCGAGACCGGACAGCACGCTGTCGATCTTTTTTCCGATGCGGTCGAACTCCGCCTCGTCGAGCTGTTCGTAAATCCGCGCGGCACGGTTTATGGCTCGGGTCTGCTCCTCCTCATCCATCTCTGTGAGATGTTCGTAAAGTTCAGCGGCGCGGCGGTCAAGCTCGTACAACGGCCCGAACACGGCGTCGAGGTATTCGTAAACGGTGAGGGTGCTGTCGATGTCGGCATACTGATCGAGATAGCCGATGTTCAGCCGTCCGGACGTCTCAAACGTCCACTGATCGGGGACGACCGTGCCGACGATCATTTTCAGAAAGGTGGATTTGCCGCAACCGTTCGGTCCGACGAGACCGATGTGGTCGGGAATGCCGTTCGGGCGTCCGTCATTGACGGTAAGTTCGGCGTTGCTGAAGATGCTTTTGCCGACAAATTCGTGGGACAATCCGGATACTTTGAAAACGCGCATGATAACCTCCAGTGGATTTCTTATAATACAGTATCATTTTAAACGGATCCGGTTCGGCAGAATCCGGTACATTTCCGCAGGTTTGCAGCAAAAAAACGGCAGAGCTTCCTCCTGAAAAATCGTACCGGAAGATCTGCCGCCGTTTCGGATGAACAACAAAAAAACGGATGCGCCGTGTGGCTGACATCCGCCGTGAACGAGACGTTTTTGTCTCAGTCGCGGGTTACGGTGCCGCTGCACGGGCAAAAATGGGCAGACTTCCCCCCTGCAGCGCCGTAAACCGGAGTATGGGCGACCGATTTGATCGGACGCATTCCGATGGAGACGTTGATTTTCGTCATGCAGCTCACCTCACTTTCTGTAGTATCATCGTCAGTTTATCATATTCCGCATGATTTGTCAAGTGCAAAACCGGAAATCAAAAGGGGAACTTTATGAAAAGTTCCCCTTTATGTCAGATTTTCCGCTCGCCGTAATAGTTCCACAGGAACTGACACAGCCGTCCCGCGCCGGATGCGTTCGGCTGCCACGGCGTGAACCACGGATCAACCGACGAATACCGCTCGGACACCATGAATTCCGGCGTCACGTTGTACCGCAGCATCCCGCGTGCGTACGCATCCGCTTTATCCTGTTCGCCGCGTTTCTGCCATGCCTCGATCCACAGAATTTCCGCCACGCCGGTGTAGTAGACGTTGCCGTACAGACCGTCCGAGCCGCAGGCGTCGTTGGTCATGCGTCCGGCGAGACCGTGTTCGTCGTCGAGAAAGCCGATTTCACGGTAGAACGTCTCCATCTGTTCGAACAGTTCCGACTTCGGATCCATGAACCCGAGCTTGATGAGATACGGACAGCCGTCCGTGTAGAAGCAGTGGCTGTAGCTTTCCTCAAACGGTACGCCGAGGATGTGCGGCATATTGTACGACCGTTCCCCTGCGTGTTCCGCTTCGAATTCCCGCAGAACATCCGCGACGGTTTTGTGATAATCCTCATAAACCGCCCGGACATCCGCCGCTTCGTCCGCGCCGAACTGCTCGTAGCACTTCACCATATACGACAGTCCGTAGACATTCACGGCATCCGTGTACGTCCAGTGCTGACCGACTTCGCCCCAGTCGCTCGCACGTCCGGAGGAAAACAGCCCCTTCACCTCGTCGTCGCGCGCGAAGCTGCGGCGGTACCGGATATATTCGAGTGCAAGATTCAGCTTCGGGCGGAATTCCTCAAACAGCGCGGGATCGTCCTTCGTCAGCAGATGATGACACGTACCCCAGATCGCGGAACCGTTCGTGTTGTCCCAGACGACCCACGGGTTTGCGAGTTTGCCCTTTTCCGGACCGTCCGTGAGCTGCCAGTTGTCGAAGAACATCCGGTACGCGTCGGTGACATAGTCGGAGAGTCCCGCACGGTCGAGGACGGTAAGGAAATGCGCGGCTTCCCAGACCCAGATGAACCGTCCGACGTCCCCCTGACGTGCGAAAACATAGTCGGGATTCTTTGCCCCTTCGTAATGCTGGAGCATCTGGAGCATGACCGTAATGTTCTGCCGGAACATATCCTGCGTGATTTTGCCGGAATCGGCGGGGAGCAGCGACACTTTCGCCTGAATATCCTGCCAGAATGCCGTGGTATCCGCAAGAGCTTCGGCGTACGGCTTTACGTTTTCAAATTCGCCGCGCCGCATCGCAAACCGTACGACCGCCGTTTCTCCGGCAGGGAGAGTATAGTCAAGACGGTAATAATCGTGCGCCTTGAAGCGGTGGAGCTGTTCGTACCGCGAAATCCAGTGGACAGCAAGATTTTCCGTTTCGAGAATCCGCATCCGTCCGTAGCCGTCCTCACATACGGCGGTCATTCCGTCATCCGCGGGTGCGAATTTGTTCTGCCAGCTCAGATACCACTGTCCGACATTCGGATTGTACGGTTCGTAACCGGTGTCGTGCAGACCGGTGAGGTAGTGGTCTTCCTTGTTATAGCGCGGCAGAAGACCGAGCGTACCGGAGACGCGGTAATTGTTCGTATTGGTAACGCTCACTTCGCAGTAGGTCACCGGAATCCGTGCGGTATCGCAGAATGCCGTCATCGTGACCGCGCAGCCGTTTTCGGAATCGGTGTTGGTCAGTGTATAGACCGGCAGACCGTTCTCAGGCTTTTTCCAGACCGTGCGTTCCATGTCGATGTCGCCGGGTTCCGTCCCGAAGATCAGATGCACACCGAACCCCTTCTGGTTGTAGTGCATCGGAATATACGCAAGATCAAGGTCGGTGATCTTCATATCGGGGTAGATCGAAACGAGCCGTTCGGAATGGATGGGATGCAGGTAGACCCGCGAGGTCTTCGGAGTCTCCCACGTCGGAATCTGTTTCATAATGCGTCCTCCAAAGTTCAGTTTTGTTTTCATTATACCGCGGATTTTTCGGCACGTCAACAGAATCGTATTGAAAAAACGCGGCGGATTTGGTATAATGTCCAAAGAAACAGATCGTATCACCCGAAAAAAGGAGGTTTCTCATGGAACGAAGAGAACTCATTCAGCACTTTGACCGTCTCGCCGAATTCACCGATCCCATGATCGAACGCGGCATCGAGACCCACCGTAAGGGACTGTTCGCCGTAAAAGTCCTCGACCGCGAGGGAAAGCCGATGGCAGGCGTACCGGTACACGTGAAGCTGTCACGCCATGAATTCAAGTTCGGCTGCGCCCTCTTCCTGCTCGACCAGTTCCCGGACGACCGCCGCTGCCGTCTCTACCGCGAGGAATTCGCGAACATCTTCAACTACGGCGTTCTGCCGCTGTACTGGGACACGCTGGAACCGGAACAGGGACATCCGCGCTTTGACCGGAACTCCGAAAACATCTACCGCCGTCCCGCGCTCGACCTCGTCCGCGATTATTGTGTGGAAAACCGCATCGGCATGAAGGGACACTGCCTGATGTACAATTCCTTCAACCCGAAGTGGATGCCGCGCGACTGGCGTTCGCTGAAAATGGCGATCGAAAAGCGCAGCCGCGAAATCGCGGAACGCTACGGCGATGACATTCTCGATCTCGACGTCATCAATGAAATGTACACCGTCTACCGGAACGCGCACGGCGAATACGGCTGCCGTGACCTGCCCGTCTGCGACGAACCGGGGCACGAAAAATGGTGCTTCGATATCGCCAAGAAGTACTTCCCGTACAGCCGCCTCTTCTGGAACGAAGGCTGTTACGAAACCTTCGGCGCCTCCCAGTACACCGGCGACAAAAGCATCTACTATCTCATGCTGAAGCGCTGGCTCGCTGCAGGCACTCCCATCGAGGGCATCGGCATGCAGTTCCATGCGTTCAGCAGCAATGAGGCACAGCAGCGTGCGCTCTACAACCCGTACCGCGCGATGGATATTTTCCGTCTGTACTCCGAATTCAAGCTGCCGATCCATCTGTCCGAGGTTTCCGTCCCGTCGTGGTCGAACGAAGCCGAGGATGAAGACGTGCAGGCGGAACTTGTGGAACGGATGTACCGTCTGTGGTTCAGCCAGGAATATGTGGAATCGATCGTCTGGTGGAACATGGTCGACGGCATGGCGTTCGGCGGCGAAAACGTCTTCCACGCCGGACTTCTCCGCAACGACATGACCCACAAGCGCGCTTTCGACGTTCTCGACAATCTCATCCATCACGAATGGCAGACCGAAGCGACTCTCGTTACGGGCGAAAACGGACGTGCATATTTCAACGGTTTCTACGGCGATTACGACGTGAAGGTCGGCGACATCTCCGAAGAACGCCGCTTCCACAAGGAAAACACGGGCTATTATCATGTCACTGCCGGCCCGATGGAACAGAAATTCATCCTCTGATTGACAAAGTAAGGTGCTGATTATGACAAATTCCACCCTTTATACCGATCCGCGCGTCTCAAAACGCGCACTGAACGAATTCTTCGCAAAATTTGTTCCCGAAAAGGACGAAATCCACACCCTGCAGATTTTCCATAACGACGCCATGGTCGTCCGCATTGCGCCGGCACCGTATTCGCCGACCGACAAGCGGGAAATCTACTCCCTCTCGAAAAGCTTCTGCTCCACGGCGATCGGCTTCCTCTGCGACGAGGGCAGACTGTCCACGGAAGACCGCATCGTCGACCTGTTCCCGGACAAGCTGCCGGAAAATGTCTCCGAAAACCTCGCGAAAATGCGCGTGAAGCACGTGCTTTCCATGAACACCGGACATCCGTCCTGCGTCATGTACCATATGGTGCGTTTGGATGATGCCGCACGTGCGTTCCTTGCACAGGACGTGCCCTTTGAACCCGGCACGCACTTCGCATACAACACCGGCGCGACCTGCCTGCTCTCCTGCATCGTCGAACGCATCACCGGCATGAAGCTCGTCGACTTCCTCACATGGAAGCTGTTCCTGCCGCTCGGCATCACCGATGTCCGCTGGAACCGCGTTCCCGCCGGAAACAACGAAGGCGGCTGCGGCATCCATGTCTGCTCCGACGACATCGCGAAGCTGGGGCTTCTCTACCTGCACAAAGGGATGTGGAACGGCAAACGTCTGCTCTCTGAAGAATGGGTAAACGCAGCGACCTCTCCGGTCTCCGACAACTCCATGAACGGTACTCCCGACTGGTGCGCGGGCTACGGCTTCCAGTTCTGGTGCAACTACCGCGAAGGCTTCCGCGGCGACGGCGCGTTCGGACAGCTCTGCGTCGTTCTGCCGGAACACAACATGGTCTTCGCGATCCAGACCGAACTCGGCGATATGCAGCGCGAAATGGACGCGGTCATGGAGCTCGCGGAACACCTCTTTGACGCGGACGACAATCCGGCTCTAATCCTTCCGGCATACGAAGCGGTCGGATCGGCGCAGAAAACGGCGGGATTTGAAAACACGTTCTATCGCCTTGACGAAAATCCGATGGGCTGGACGGGCGTTTACTTCGTTTACGATACCGCATCGGACGAAATGCAGGCGGTCTTCTCAAACGGTGTGGATCAGTACGTTCTCCGCGCGGGCAGCGGTCACTGGACGGAAAGCCTGATTTTTGCGAAAAAGGTCAAGCCGAAGCTCGTCGATCTCATGTCCACGCCGGATATGGAACGCTGCCGCACCGCCGCGTCGTACACCGCGGAAGACGGAAAACTCACGTTCAAGCTCCGCTTCCTCAACTGCCCGCACCGTATGGTCTACACCTTTGCCGCCGACGGCGATACGCTGAACCTCCGTTTCGAAAACCGTGGTCTGCTCGACCGTGACGCGGTGGATCTGACCGGTCACAAATGCTGAACACTCCGGAGAAACACATCTGTCATGAATAAATTCAAAGGTTATCTCATCTTATCCGATATCGACGGAACGCTGACGGACGACCGCGGACGGATTTCCGACGAAAATGCCGCCGCAATCCGGTATTTTCAGGAAAACGGCGGTCTTATGACCGTCGCGTCCGGACGTTATCCGTGGTACATCGAAAAATATTCCGACACGTTCCGTCCCAACACCTACGTCGTCGGCATCAACGGGACGATGCTGTACGACCCCTTCACGAAAACTCCGGTCATCACCAAGGTATTCGAGGACGATTTTCTCACCGTCCTGCATGAATTTCTCGACCTGTGTCCGCAGATCCGCTATATTCTCGTGAGCGGACATAAGGAGGAATTCAACATTCAGCGCGAAGATTTCCCGCGTCTCGACGAAATTCTCGCGGATCTCGAAAAGCCGTGGTGCCGGATCATCCTGTGTCAGCACCCGAGCGACGGCGAGAAGACCCGTGAAACGCTCGTTCCGCGCTACGGTGACCGGTACAACTTCGACTTCAGCTGGAGCGAAGGTCTGGAAATCCACCCGAAAGGGAGCGGCAAGGGCGATCTCCTGCGGGAAATGCTGCCGATCCTCGCGGAGGAAGGAAATCCGATCCATACGACGCTCTGCGCGGGCGACTACGAAAACGACCTGTCCATGCTGGAAGCGGTCGACATCGGCTACGCGGTCGCAAACGCGATTCCTTCCGTAAAAGCCACAGCAAAACGCATCACGGTGTCGAACAACGACAGCGCACTTGCAAAAATCATCGCCGATATTGAAGCCGAAATCGACGAAAAATAAAAAATCCGGACTGCCTGTAATGAAATGCACCCCAAAAGTTAGACGATATGATATAATAAATCATAACGCCAATTAGGGGGTGCATTTTTCATGCCTAAGGGAAAGCCGAACAAAAGATACACAGGAGAATTCAAACAGATGGTGGTGGAAGCTGTCATCAAAGAGAAAATGAGTTATACCGAAGCGGCCAGAATATATGAAGTCAGCAATCATCATCGGATACAAAGCTGGGAGCGAATCTATCTGGAAGAAGGTCCGGAAGGATTGTATATCGAACGCCGAGGGCGGAAGAGCACAGGACGTCCGCATAAACTGCCGGAGAAGGTGGAAGAGGATCTTCTTGCAGAAGTACAGCGT
>JBGVOJ010000304.1:0-2413 GCA_045126415.1 Eubacteriales bacterium
ATCGGTGAGGAAGCGCATGTCGCGGTTGGTGATGATGCCGACAAGACGGCGGTCGCCGTCACAGATCGGCACACCGGAGATCTTGTACTTGCCCATGAGCTGGTCTGCTTCGTATACGTAGTTGTCAGGATGCAGGAAGAAAGGATTGGTAATAACGCCGTTTTCGCTTCTCTTTACTCTTTCAACCTGGTCGCACTGCATTTCGATGGGCATATTCTTGTGGATAACGCCTGCACCGCCTTCACGTGCCATCGCGATTGCGAGAGCAGATTCGGTAACGGTGTCCATTGCCGCACTCATGAGCGGAATGTTAAGTGTGATTTTCTTGGTGAGCTTTGTCTTGAGGGAAACGGTGTTCGGGAGAACGTCGCTCTGTGCCGGAATGAGAAGCACGTCGTCAAAGGTAAGACCTTCGTACGCGATTTTGCTTTCGAATAAGTTCATCTTCCTGTTACCAATAACCTTTCTTATAGTATTATAAATTCTCGGGGAAACCTTTTTTCAGGAAAAAGGTTTCCCCGAACCCTTTCCAAAAACCTTTTAAAACTATGAGAAAATAGAGTATGCGGATTTCTGTTCAAAGGATGCTACTGTTTTTGACTATACTTGAATATTGTTAAAATTATAATGGATTTGACCGTTCCTGTCAATTGCTAAAAGGCACAATTTTCACCGGACTTTGCGTGTCAAACTTGGGCAGAGCGGATTTTACCGCTCACAGCCCGGGAAGACGATGCCGCTCTGTTTCCGCACTTCGTCGATAATACGCAGCGTCTCGCGGGTCGCTTCGTGATATGGTTCCTGTGCCATTCCGCCATGGATCATCTTCACGAAATCCGCCACTTCGTAGACCATGTTTCCGGTACCGCCGTCCTCACGGCCTTCAAAGATCACCTCAGGCTCCTGCTTCCGCATACAGAGGGTCAGGGAGTCAAGCGTGGACAGCTTGCCGAGCTTGAGGGAACCGTCCTCGCCGGTGATGACCGACGGAATCACGGAGTCCGTGATCTTCGAATAGGCGACGTCCACCTGATAGGTACCGTAGTCGAGGAAGACCGTGCCCATGCCTTCGAAGCCGTTTTCGAGAATCACGGAGCGGCTGATGATTTCCTTCGGGGAGCCGAACAGAAGAACACAGACCTCCAGCGCATACACGCCGATGTCCATGACCGCCGCGTTGCCGAGTGCGGGGTTGAACGCGTTCATGACTTCTCCGGCGCGGAATTTATCGTAACGGGAGGAGTACTGGCAGAATTCGAGAACCGCGCGGCGGATCGGACCGATTTTCGTCATGGCTTCACGGATGTCCGCAAGAGCTTCGTCGTGCGCGGGACGCATCGCTTCAATCAGGACGACGTTGTTTTCCTTCGCACAGGCGCACATTTCGTCGAATTCCGCGGCGGAGAGGGCAGCGGGCTTTTCCACAAGAACGTGCTTGCCGTGGTTCATCGCGGCGATGGCCTGCGGACCGTGGAGAAAGTTCGGGCTGGCGATGTAGACCGCGTCGATGTCGGAGGAGAGAAAGGCTTCCATGTCGGTGTAGACGTGGGGGATGTTATGTTTGGCGGCGAATTCGTTTCCGCGTTCGGACGTACGGGAGTAGACGGCGTGGTTGACGATTCCATCGGAGGAATCGACCGCGTCGCAGAGCCAGTCCACGACGAAGTTGGTGCCGATGATGCCGAGTTTGAGATTGGTCATAGCGGGGTTCCTTTCGTGGGGGATTTGTTACCTTTATTATATCATAAATTCCGGCGGTGTAAAGGCAAATTTATGTGTTTTTATGAGATACAATGTTTTCCAAATGGTTGAGTGAGCTCGCCGACAGAGCGGTTGACTTAATGAATGAAGTATGTTATACTGCTTGTGAAAAAATCAAATGAGGAGGTAATATTCTATGAAACACGAGGAACTGCAGCACTATTACGCCGAAGCACAGCCGATGCCGATGGACGAATCGACCCTCGAACGTCTCCGTACGCTGTTCGTAACGGACTGGGAACATTGGGATTGGAATGAGCATGCCGAAGTGACCCGCGAACAGGCAGCGGAGGATATCGAATGCTTTTTCGATCTGCTGTGTTTCTGCTACGCCGGATATGAATATTATGCGGACAAAGTAGATTTTGCCGGACTGAAAGATCAGATTCTCGGCAGTCTGCCGGAACGCATGACCGCGATGGAGGTGAAAAATGCTTTTTATCATCCTCTGAAACAGTATATTAACGACACGCATTTCTATTTTCTGACGGGCGATGCGTCGTCATTCAGGAGAGCATACTGTGCATATTTTACCGGTATTACCGTAGCGGAAACAGCGGACGGTTATGCGGTTCTTGAAGATGATACGGGTATTTTCGGTATCGGTTATATTTTTACATTTGAAAATATAAAAGAATATCTGTTTGAAACT
>JBGVOJ010000305.1:0-3486 GCA_045126415.1 Eubacteriales bacterium
CCGCTGTACATACAGCATTACCGTCAATGTGGATATGACAGAAATATACAGTCGGGTAAAGGAAAACAGCCTCCGACTGTACCCGACTTTGATATGGTGAATAGCGACCGCCGTCAATCAATTCGATTTTCTGCGGTTCAATCACGATGAGGACGGCAATATCGGATACTATGATGAAGTAAATCCGTCGTTCACGTTTATGCCGAAGAACAGCGGGAAGTTCCATGTCTTATGGTGCAGATATGACCGGAGCTTCAAGGCATTTTACGACCGCTGTGTTGAAATTATGGACACCTGCGATACAAGCAGAATGTTCCCGATGACCGATATGCCGAAGAATTGCTTTGATATATCCTCCGTTCCGTGGATCGAGTTCACATCGATCAATCTGAACGTATTCTCGACAGGCACACATCTGCCGCCGATCTTTACCACAGGCAAACTGATAAAAGAAAATGGCAGAGTGAAACTTCCGTTCTGCCTGCAAGCCCATCACGCAGTTTGTGACGGATACCACGCAGGACAATTTTTCGACTGTCTGCAAAAACTTGCAGAGGATGCAGATGATTGGATGAAATAGGAAAATCCCAAGGCAAATGGGACGTGGTTCTGGATTACGGCTGCGGGGATTTGTTCACAGGAAACGACCCGCGGGAACGGATTGTGATTTTCCGGTTGGCATAGAACAATGAATTCAACATTAAGAGGAACTGACATGACAAAATCAAAGAACTACAAAAATACACTGATCGCCTGCTATCTCGGATTTATCACACAGGCGATTTCCGCCAACTTTGCTCCGCTTTTGTTTCTGACATTCAAAAGCACCTACGGAATCTCCCTTGAAAAGATCGCGCTGATTCCGTTTGTTTTCTATCTGACCCAGCTGCTGATCGACTTTGCCGCCACGAAATTTGCCGATAAGCTCGGATATCGTGCCTGTGTCACCGCTTCGCAGGTATTATCCGCGCTTGGTCTTGCACTGATGGCAATCCTGCCGGAGATCATGCCCGTCCCGTTCGTCGGGATTCTGATCGCCGTTGTGCTGTATGCCATCGGCAGCGGTCTGATCGAAGTTCTGGTCAGTCCGATTGTGGAAGCCTGTCCCTTTGAAAACAAGGACGGCATGATGAGCCTGCTGCACTCCTTCTACTGCTGGGGAGCCGTCGGCGTGATTCTGGGTTCCACGGTCTTTTTTGCGGTATTCGGTGTGGAGAACTGGAAAATCCTCACGCTGATCTGGGCACTGATCCCGTTTTTGAACACCTTCAATTTTATCACCTGTCCCATCGAGCGGCTGCTTGAGGACGGTGAAAGTCTGCCGATACGGAAACTGCTCGGTCTGCCGCTGTTCTGGCTGCTGATTATGCTGATGATCTGCGCCGGTGCGTCCGAGGCATCCATGGCGCAGTGGGCATCCGCCTTTACGGAATCCGCTCTTGGTGTGTCCAAAACCGTAGGAGACTTTGGGGGGCCCTGCCTGTTTGCGGTGTTCATGGGGATCGCCCGTGTGATCTACGGCAAAATGAGCGAAAAACTCGACCTGACAAAAACCATGCTGCTGTGCGGTGCCATGTGTGCCGGATGTTATCTGCTGGCATCCCTGTCGCCCGTGCCGGTCATGGGTCTTGCAGGCTGTGCGCTCTGTGGTCTGGCTGTCGGCATCATGTGGCCGGGGACGATCAGTATCTCGTCGCAGAAATGCCCGAGAGGCGGTACTGCCATGTTTGCTTTTCTGGCTTTAGCCGGTGACCTCGGTGCCACGGTAAGTCCTGCGCTTGTCGGAAGTTTAGCGGAAATGTCCGGCGGGAATCTGAAAACAGGATTGCTTGTTGGTGCTGTTTTTCCTGTAGTGTTGGTGATCGGACTGGTGATTCTTAGCAAAGTTGTGAAAACTAAAAACTAAAAGAGAAAACTCCTCACCGCCGTTATGGTGTGAGGAGTTCTGCGTTATTCTGAAGCGATATAGCATTTGAAGCCTATCGGAAAATTTCTCCGGTAGGCTTTTTTGCCTTCATACCCCCGAAATGGGCATCTGCCATGGCTGGATTGTGAGAGGCAGGCTCTCGGGAATCTAGGGTCAATATGAAAAATCGTTTTTAGCTTCCATCCAGTCATTTTTTGATGGCTAAAATTCATGTTCTTCGAAAGAAAAACAGAAATTTCGTGTGTATTTATGGCATTAAGATCACTCATTTTTCTTGTAGAAAATGGATTTTCGGACTTTTCAGATAGACTCTAATCTATCCGCTGTCCTTCGGGAAATTCCCTGTAATCCGGGCGCAGATATTCCATCATGTCCGGTGTGAGACGAATATCACAGGCACCAAGCGAATCCTCAAGATGGGCAACCTCCATCGCGCCGATGATGGAGAAGGAAGCGAATCGATAGGGGTGATTCATCAGCCACGCAAGCTGAATCTGTGCCGCTGTCCAGCCGGTTTCGTCGCTCAGCTTTTTGATCCGTACCGACAGCTCACGGTTGTAAGGATTGTCAAACAGAGAAGCTCTCCAGGTTACCAGATGATCGAAATTCTCCGTAAGCGCATACTGCGAGAAGATTCCGGACGCCATTGCGGAGTACCCGCCCACGCAGACACCGTCTTCTTCATGGAGGGCAATGAAATCCTCATCCAGCCATTTGCATTCTCCGCGGTTGGTACGGTTGTTGCGCGCGAGATTGAATTCGATTTCGTCGATCACAAATCCCGGATATCCGTGCGCTTTTGCGTAATCCGAAGCGGCGCGCTGGCGTTCGACCGACCAGTTGGAACAGCCGTAATGCCGCATTTTTCCTGCTTTCCGGAGGTCTTCGAGCGTATCCAGAATCTCACCGATTTCTACTGCCGGGTCATCCACATGGAGCATAAAGAAATCCACATAATCCATACCGAGCCGCGAAAGGGATTCGTCCATATCCTGAATCAGATCTTCACGATGCAGGGTAAGGGTGCCGGGAACCTTGTCGTCCTCGCCGCCTTTGGTTGTAATGATCACTTTGTCACGGACACCGCGGGATCTGACCCATTCACCGAGGCATTTTTCGGAAAGTCCGTCACCGTATTCGTGTGCGGTGTTGAAGAAAAATCCGCCTTTGGCATAGTAATAATCCAGAATTTCATGGGCTGCCGGCTTCGGGACACTGGTTCCGTGAGGGGCACATCCCAGACAGATTTTGGATACGGCAAAGGGAATGCGGGGGATTTGTACAGTTTTCATTTTGTCAGCCTCCTGAGGATAATATAGTAAAATTATACCTGTATTCCGACGTAATTTCAAGATAAGGGTAAAAAATATAATACACTAAGCAGGTTTCAGATACGGTAAAAAGAAAAAAGCCGGTCATCCGGAAAGAGGGGGAGAGATACCGGTAAAATCAGAGTGACCCTTGATCGTATCTTTCTTCACAAACACGATCAAGGGTCACTTGAAATTCTTGGTATCTAACATCTTTTGTAATCCTCTCTTTCTGCTGACTGTCCGCTG
>JBGVOJ010000306.1:0-6504 GCA_045126415.1 Eubacteriales bacterium
CCATTTTATTGAGATACAAATTATGGTATACACGATAATTATACAACATACAGGCTTTTCTGTCAATATCTTTCTTTTTTAACTTTCCATTAATTTTACAGGTATAAATGTCTCTCTTGCTATTTCGGATACAATATGCTATAATCGGAAGCAGTTATTCTGACGAAAGGAATCGTTCGTATGCCCTTCAAAGTAACCGTACTCCGTCTGGAGACCATTGCCGATATTGTGTTTATTCTCGGCATTATCGGGACAATCGTAATTTCCGTCAGCGGAAGTCTCCTCGGCGGAATTCTCTGCCTGATTCCCTCTTTTCTGTTTTCGTACATTCTGTACGCCGTCGCAAAAATTCTTCAGAACACGGAAAATATTCTTGAATATCTGAAAGACCCGAAATTCCTGAAAAACAATTCCAAGGAGGAAGCAGACAATGAAGACTGACAGTACTTTCTTCCTTAATAATATCCGCTTTCCCGTATATTCCCGCAGCATCGTTGTCATCGGAAGCGGCGCGGCGGCGTATAACGCGGCTCTGACCGTCCATCGTCTCGGCGGAGAGGCAGTCATCCTCACTGAAGGACGGCTCATGGGCACGTCCCGCAACACAGGCTCGGACAAGCAGACCTACTACAAACAAACCACATCCGCTAACAAAAGCGACTGCGCGGCGGAAATGGCAAAGGACTATTTTTCCGCCGGTTCCATGCACGGTGACCTTGCCCTGACCGAAGCGGCCGGTTCGCTGCGCGCCTTTTTCGGACTGGTCGCACTCGGCGTTCCCTTCCCGCATGACACGTACGGCGAGTACCCCGGCTATAAAACCGACCACGACGAACGCGGACGTGCGACCTCCTGCGGCCCGTATACGTCCAAATATATGACGGAAGCGCTGGAAAAAGAATGCCTTTCCGCAGAAATTCCGCTGTACGACGGCTACCGCGCCGTACAGGTGCTGACGGAATCCGGTCACGCACGCGGCGTGGTCTGCCTGTCGGCGGAGGAAATCACGGACGACAACCCCGCCGGACTGACCGTTTTCCTCGCCGATTCCGTCATCTGGGCAACGGGCGGACCGTCCGCGCTCTATTACAGCTCCGTCTATCCCGAAAGTCAGAACTGCTCCCTCGGCGCGCCGCTTCTCGCCGGTGCCTCCGCCGTCAACCTGACCGAATCGCAGTACGGCATCGCGTCCGTCCCGTTCCGGTGGAATCTGTCCGGCTCGTTCCAGCAGGCGATCCCGCGGTACGTCTCCGTGGACGAAAACGGCGCCGAACGGGAATTTCTGTACAATACGTTCACGCCCGAAAACAGCATTCCCGCCGTGTTCCGCAAGGGGTATCAGTGGCCGTTTGACCCGGACAAGCTGTCTCCCGGCGAAGGCTCGTCCCTCGTGGACATCGCGGTGTACAACGAAACCATGGCGGGACGGCGCGTGTATCTCGACTTCCGCCGTAATCCGTCCGCGCTCGACGGCATTCCGCTGACCCGCGAAAACCTCGGCGACGAAGTCTACAACTACCTCGCCAATTCGAACGCACTGCGTGATACGCCGATCGAACGTCTGCGGGCAATCAACGAACGCGCGTACGGCGTTTGTCTCGACCACGGCGTCGATCTCGAGACGGAAATGCTCGAAATCCACGTCGCGGCGCAGCACATGAACGGCGGTCTGGAGAACACGGTCTGGTACGAAAATCCCGCGCTGCGCGACTTCTATCCGGTCGGCGAATGCGGCGGCGTGTTCGGCATCAAGCGACCGGGCGGCTCCGCGCTCAACTCCACACAGGTCGGTTCGTACCGTGCGGCGGAACGTGCGTGCGCGCTGGCGAAGGACAAAAAAACCGGCGCATCCCTGTCCGCCGCATTGACGGAACAGATCGCCGGCTGTATGAAATATTGCGATTTGCTGAAAAACGATTCGCCGAAGCTCGACCGTGCCGCCGTCCTTGAGGAACGTGCGGAAGACGCAAAACTCCACGACCGTTACGCGGCGTTTCTCCGCTCCCCGGACGGAATTTCCGCCCTGCGGGACAGAACCGCGTCGGAAATCGCGGAATTCTTTGACGTTCACGGCGCCGCGGATCATGCCGCGCTCGTGGAACTCTCGATCAATTACGACACGCTCGTCACCCGTTACGCCGTCCTGTCGGCGATGCTCGCCTATGTGGACGACGGCGGCAGCTCGCGCGGATCGTACCTCATCGAAAACCGTCCGGAACCCGACACGGTTCACCGGACAAAGGTTCTGCGTACCTCGGTTTCGTTCGAAAACGGCAGAATCGGCGCGGACTGCACGTTTGAGGATGTCCGTCCGATTCCCGTGACCGACAACTGGTTCGAGGAAGTCTACAACAACTTCGGGAAGCCTGAAATGTTTGAATGATTACTCTGCGGTGAACTGATTCTGATATTCATTCCGCTTGGCTTCACGGCGCGCGTTGTCCGCGTCGATCGTCTCCTCCACAAACGCCATCAGATCCGCGTACGGGACTTCCCGTCCGGTGTCGTGATAGATTTCGTGGCGGAAGCCCGGATACGTCTTCCGGCGGATGTCCGTGTAGCCCATGTCGGCGAGGAACTTCACGCCGTCCTTCCGCCATTTTTCGCCGCCCGTCACGGGGTCGAATTCCCCGGCGGCGATCAGCACCGGCAGGTCGCGGCGGTCCATGTTCCACGACGCGGGACGGTACATATCCCGGACGAGCTTGAACAGAGTCGTGTACGTGCCGAACGAATTCGGACGGTTGCAGAGCGGATCGTCGCGGAAGGCTTCGCGGTTGGCGGTATCGTTCGACAGCCACAGGAACTGTCCGTCGGACTCCGGTTCGGGCGTGAACTGCCGGTTGTAATTGCTGAACGCGATCCGGTGAAGCCATTTCGGCTTGCAGCGTTCGCCGCCGAACAGGGACAGCAGTTCCATGCCGAACACGCCGAACGAAACCAGCGGCTGACGGCGCGGAAGTCCTCCGAGGATGAGTCCGGCAAGCCCTGCGGACGATTCCGCCGCATACAGTCCGGCGATCAGCGAACCCATGCTGAATCCGAGCAGATAGCGCGGCAGAGGCTGAATTTCATATTTCTCCGGCAGACGGGGCGCGATAACCTCCCCTTCCGCCGGATTTTCATATACGGAAGCATACACGGCGTCGATGTCGGCGCAGTACGTCCGGTACAGGTCGCCGCAGTGCCCGAGCAGACGGGGATTCGGGACGGAACGTCCGTGCCCGCGCAGGTCGTGGATAATGGCGATGCCGCCGCAGGACGCGATATACGAAAGAAGCGGAAGATAGCGTTCGACACGTTCCGCGATGCCGTGGACGATCTGGAAGACAAAGCGCGGTTCGGTGTCCGGCAGGACGCGGCAGACATGGAGACGGGTGGTGCCGTCATCGGGGGTGATATAATAATGGCTGATAGACATAGGATAACTCCGGTATTGATTTTCTGCATTTTATATAGTATTATAGATTATAGGACAAATCGGCGGGAAATGCAAGTACCGTGAAAAAGAAAGAGGTTCCCATGAAAAAAATCACCCGCGACGAATTTATGCAGGCTCTGCGTGAATTTCACCCCGCGCTGCACTGCGAACTTTATGACAACTACCGGCACTGGTACTTCGGGGAAGAGGTACTGGACGCTGAGTTTTATTCCGCCGACGGCTGCGCCGTCGTTTACAGTGCGTACGAATACGAAGGGAAATATCTCGCGTACTGCTACATTCACGAAGTTTCCGACAATTGCGATTTCGCCGAAGCCTACCGGAAATGCAAAGCGTATGCCGACGGGGACTGCGCAAAACACGAAAATGTCTCCCTCACCATCGTTCTGATCCATCACGGCAAGCTTTCGGACAGACTGAACGAATTTCAGGGATTCCGCAAATTCGTACGGATGGGCGAAGCGTTTGAACCCGATCCGCACGTTTCCGAACTGACACGGGAAAACTTCGGGGAGATCAAAGCAATGTGCGATCCCGCCGTTCTTGAAAACGACACACGGTTCGGTAAAATGGAAGCGGACAGCTTTTTCAACTGGAATTTCGACTGGGGCGATTCGCAGGGAATCCGTATGCTCGGCTGGCGTGACGACACCGGAAAACTCCTCGGTATGGCAAGCTGGTCGGCGGAAGATGAACTGAACATCGCCTGGCTGCACGATATTTTCGTCTCCCCCGAAGGACGCGGCAGAGGAATCGGGAAAGCCCTCGTGCGTACAGCCGTCGGTAAAATTCCCGACCGGCTTTGGAATTATCAGGCAGCACGCGACAATGCGCCGTCCATCGCTCTGGCGAAATCCTGCGGCTTCACATTCAGCGGAGCGAATCTGTTTGTTTACAGCGATTGAAAAACAGAAATTTTTTTCTAGAAACAAGGTGATCTTAATGAAAGAAATCACATTCGACGAATTCATGTCCCTGCTGAAAGATCATTACCCGGCGGTACACTGCGAGGTCTACAGTGACTATTATGACTGGTACGACCGCGACGACTGCCCGGCGAAATACTATCTCACCGACGGATGTACCGTCCTGTACGACGTAACAGAATCCTTCCGTGACCCGGAAAAGCTCATCCTCTGGTGCCGCATCCACGAAATTTCCGATGACTGCGACTTTGCGGGGGCTTGCCGGACATTCAAGGAAATCTCCGACGCCGACATCGGAAAATATCCGAAGCATTCCCGTGACATCCAGCTGTTCCATCGCGGTACACTTTCGGACAAACTGAACGAATTTTACGGTTTCCGCAAGTTCACACGCATGGGAGAAGCATACATTTCCGACCCGCACATCTGCGAACTGACACGGGACGACCTTGAGGAAATCAAAGCAATGTGTGATCCCGCCGTTCTCGAAAACGACACCTGGTTCGGAAAATGCGAAGCGGAGACGTTTTTCGACTGGAATTTCGATTTTTACGAAAAACGCGGCTTCCGCCTCCTCGGTTACCGCGAAAACGGAAAACTTCTCGGCATCGCAAGCTGGTCGTCAGAGGACGAGCTGAACCTCGGTTTTCTGGCCGATCTGTTCGTATCCCCGGACGGGCGCGGAAAAGGCATCGGAAAATCCCTCGTCCGCACGGCGATCTCCCGTCTGCCCGACCGTGTATGGGTCTATCAGGCGGCACGGGACAACGCTCCGTCCATCGGACTTGCAAAGTCCCTCGGATTTACGTTCGAAGGTGCGGCACTGTTTGTTTACGCCGACTGAAATTTCGCAGAAACCCTGTTGACATATACCTACCAAATCGGTATAATAATGAAAAACACTCTCATGCGGAGGTAGTATAAATGAACAAACGTGAATGGTTCGCGCGTCTGGCGGATCCGGCGACGAAAAAGGCGATGCCGATCCTGTCGTTCCCGTGCGTACAGCTCATGGGCATCAATGTAGGACAGCTCGTCCGTGCATCGGAATATCAGGGCGGCGGCATGGTGAAGATCGCGGAACGGTTCCCGTCTGCGGCGTCCGTTTCGATGATGGACCTGTCCGTGGAAGCAGAAGTGTTCGGCGCGAACGTGGTGTTCGGCGATGACGAAGTGCCGAGCGTGACCGGCGCGATCATCGAGGACGAAGATGACGTGGAAGCGCTCGAGGTTCCGGACCTGCCGGAATCCCTTGACGAAGCGGTCGACGGCGTCGGCGGACGCTGCGTGACCTATGCCCGTGCAATCGCTCTCGCGAAGGAAAAGATCACCGACCGTCCCGTTTTTGCAGGCGTCATCGGCCCGTTCTCCCTCGCCGGACGTCTCATGGACATGACGGAAATCATGGTCAACTGCTACGCGGAACCGGAAATGGTCGAAGCAGCCGTGGAAAAATGCGCGGCATTCATCACGAAATACATCAAACTCATGCGTTCCGCGGGTGCGGACGGCATCGTCATGGCGGAACCGGCGGCGGGTCTGATCTCTCCGGCGTTCAACCTGCAGTTCTCGATCCCGTTCATCCGCCGCATTATTGAAGAGGTCAAGACGGACGATTTCGCGTTCATCTACCACAACTGCGGCAACGTCGTGGAAGCACAGATCGAGGATATCCTCACCCTCGGCGCGGACGCATACCACTTCGGCAACGCGATCGATCTGCCGCGGATGTCCGAAAAAATCCCGGACGACGTGGTCTTCATGGGCAACATTGACCCCGTCGGCATCTTCTGCGGCGACGCGGACGCGGCATACGAAGCGACGATGGATCTTCTGAAAAAGATCGGTCACCGTGCGAATTTCGTTCCTTCCTCCGGCTGCGACGTTCCCGCTCACGCAAACCTTGCGGCAGCGGACGCGTTCTACAAGGCTGTGGAAGATTATTACAGAGGCTGAGACAACAGAAAACGACGGGAATTTTCGTTCCCGTCGTTTGTTTTTTATTCGATGGTGTATTCGATGTCCGGCATGAGTTCCGGTTTGGGGCAGAGTTCGATTCTGCGTGAAGTGTGGATGTTCTTCACCTTCGCGGATTTCGGCGGAATCGGCATATATTTACGTTCTTCCGCGGGAATG
>JBGVOJ010000307.1:0-3752 GCA_045126415.1 Eubacteriales bacterium
ATGATCGTCGTGTTGGTGGTGACAGCGGATACCGGGAAATATTCGCTGCACTTCTTGATGGCGTCGAGGTCGGCTGTGTCGATGAGATAAAGCATATCGTATGTACTCCCTTTTGTTATTCTATCTTTGTTACGTGTATGATTATAACACAGTTCACACCTCCAGTCAAGCGCACGACTTGCCGTATTTTGACAGAAAAAAACAGGATCGTTGGTGCAGTTTCACAACAATCCTGTTTTTAGTTTGTGAATATCGACAAGAAAATCGGTTATGTAAAGATTTTGTTAAGCGGAGGTCAAAAGTGTGAACAATGTGAATTACTTCGCTTTGTTCACATGATCGTGTGCATAATTCCGCGCAAGTTCCAGCAGACGGACGGTATTTTCCTCCGCACCGTCCGGAATAAAGGACGCGTTCCGCACATCCGCGCCGCAGATTGTCTCGATCCAGACATACGCCGCGAGACAGCGTCCGACGGGGATGGACAGATGGAAACCGTCGCGGTTCAGCGATACGCCGCCGTTCGCGTAGTCGAATTCCGGCAGGTCTTCGCGCAGTCCCTGTACTATGTCCCCGACCGGGATCAGATCCACACCGATCTTCTTTGCCGCGTAGGTGTATGCGTCGTGCAGGAATTCGTACATTCTCCGCTGGCTGCGGCCGTAATGCGGGAATGCGCCGTGCGTGCTGTCGGTTTCGTACGCCCATGTTTCGTGGATCATCAGTTTTGCCGTCGGCTGTGCCGCACGTACCGCTTCCGCGAGGGTTTCAATGTAGGGGAAGTAGGTCTGCACACGTCCGCTGTAATGGCTCGCCTGCTGCAGGGTAACGACATCGTACACGCCGTCCTTCAGCGCGTCGTTCACGGATACCATCTTTCCGACCGCCGCACCGTTGATTTCGAGGGAATACGCTTCCGCGCCGGACGCAAGGTTGGCTGCGTGGGTTTCCAGCGAACAGCCGCCGATGTACAGGTTCACGCATTCCCAGTCAATGCCCATGGATGCCGCAATCTGGTGGAGATAGCCGTACGCATCCTGCGAAAAGCTGTTGCCGATGGATAAAGTCCGAAGTTTCATAATATACCTCCGTGGATGTTATTTCAGAATCGTTTCGCCGTTTTCGACGGCGGATAAAAGAGTTCCGTTTTTGTCGTAGACCAGCTTGAGCGTGAAGAAATCACAGCTGTTTTCGATCTTCCGCAGGAACAGGAAATCGCCTTCCCACAGATCGAGTTTGTAGATGTCCGCTTTCGGTACCCAGACCAGCTCGCCTTCGTCGCAGTCGCCGATCTCGCCGGTGAAATCGCTGCATTTGTACAGGAACATATGCTCACATTCGCCGTTTTCAATCACAAACGTGACGACGGAGTAAAAATCCAGATGACCGAGCGTGAGTCCGGTTTCCTCGAGCGCTTCGCGGCGGATGCAGTCCTCGGGGGACTCATCTTCCAGAAAGCCGCCGCCGATGCCGATCCATTTGTCGTGGTTCATGTCGTTCTTTTTCTTGACACGGTGCATCATCAGATAGCAGCCGTCCCGTTCAATGTAGCATAAAGTGGAATTCCGCATGACAGTTCTTCTTTCGTTCGTTTTTCTTCATTATAAACTTGATCGGCGGATGTGTCAAGATTTTATGAAAAAATTGACAGGGAATCCCGGACATGTTATAATGAAAAAAACGAACAGAAGGAGAATTTCCATGTATCAGCTTACCGAAATCTGCGGGGAATCCTACCGCCCGTTTCCCGCGTGCAAACTCGACTTCTACCTGCCCGACCGTGATCCGGCGGAAACTCCGCTGTACATCCACTTCCACGGCGGCGGACTGGAGGGCGGCTCCCGCCGTGACCGGTACGTCATCGAACTGGCGGAAAAATACGGCATCGCGGTCGCCAGCACCGACTACCGGATGTATCCGGACGCAAAATTCCCGGAATTCATCGAAGATGCGGCTGCGGCCTGTGCGTACGTTGTGAAAAAATTTGAAGGAAAGTATAAAACCGTGATTGTCGGCGGTTCTTCTGCGGGGGCATATCTGTCGATGATGCTGTACTTTGCACCGGAATATCTGGCTGCGGTCGGGCTGCGTGCGGAGGATTTTGACGGATTCATCCTCGACGCCGGTCAGCCGACGACCCACTTCAACGTCCTGCGCGAACGCGGGATGGACTCCCGTGCGATCCGTGTGGACGAAGCGTCCCCGATGTATTTCATCGACAAACCGATCAAAAATCCCGCTGAAAAGCCGCCGGTGCTGATTCTCAATGCGGAGCGCGATATGGAAAACCGCCGCGAACAGACAATGCTTCTGATGGGCGTGATGAAGACGTTCGGCTACGATATGTCGAAGGTGAAGTACATCCTCATGGACGACTGCGGACACTGCGAATACTGCAGCAAACGCGGCGCAGACGGGGAAGTGATCATCAATCCGATCCTTGCGGAGTTCATTCTCGGACTGTGATCCCGGCGGAAAATCGGAAATACCGGTGTTTTTTCACACAGATTTCACACATAGCCGGCGGATATGTGCTATAATATACCGGTATGTCAAAAATCAAAACGAAAAGGATTCAGATAAAGTGAAAAACATCAGAACGACCGCGCTGGCACTCCTGCTGACCATGCTGTTTGCCTCCTGCGGAACGACCGAACCCGGCTTCAGCGTCGGTACCTCCGGGAATCCCGATTCCATTGAAGCGGAACTGTCCGGCAGCTCCGCCTCTCCCTTCACCCCTGTGGATGCCGATCCGTACGACTATATGACAAACGACCTCACGCCGTTCATCAAGCTGGGCGCGTACGAAAATATTCCCGTGACCAGGCAGTCCGCCGCTGTCACCGACGAGGAATTCGAAAACGAAGTCGACTATATGCTCGAAAGCTATTCCTACTATGAAACCGTGACCGACCGTCAGGTTGAAGAAGGTGAAACCGTCCTCGCGGACTATTCCGGTTATCTGGACGGCGTACAGTTCGACGGCGGTACCGCGACGGATCAGAACATCGTGGCGGCTCCGAATACCGGTTATATCGAAGGATTCGCGGAAGCGTTCATCGGTCAGATGCCCGGTGTGGAATTCGACTTTGACGTGACCTTCCCGGCAGACTACGGCAATACCGACCTTGCGGGCAAGGAAGTCACCTTCGTCTGCACCATCCACTCGATTCAGGGAAGCGAAGCGATCGTTCCCGAATTGACGGACGAATTTGTCAAGGAGACGTTCGGCTACAACAACGTCGAGGAATTCAATATCCTGTTCCGCGAGACCGTGGAAAAGCAGAAGGCGTATTACGTGGAAAGCAATATGTATTCCGAACTCTGGCTGACCGTGGTGGACAACGCGGAACTGATTGCCTGGCCGGGCGAGGAAGTCGAACGTGTCTACGGCGAACGCCGCGCGATGTATGAAGAGTATGCGGGATATTACGGTGTGGATTATGAAACCTTCCTCTCCAATTACGCCGGTCTGACGGACGAAGAACTTTATGCGGAAAGCCAGAACTACGTCAAGGAAGACCTCGTCATGTATCAGCTCATCAAGGAACTGAACTTTGAGGTGACGGAAGACGAATACGCCGAAGGTATGGCATTCTTTGCGGAATACTATGGCGCGACCGAAGAGGAATTGAAGTCCTACTACGGCGAAGAAACCATGCGCACCACCATTCTCTGGCAGGCTCTGATGGAAAAGATCGCGGAAACCGCAGTGATCACCGAAGGGTAAAAACGAAAATTTTGGGGGGGGG
>JBGVOJ010000308.1:0-1814 GCA_045126415.1 Eubacteriales bacterium
CGCAGGGCATATGCTTGCAGCCGAGGCAGCGTTCCGCTTCAGCGACGGCAATTTCTTCGGTATAGCCGAGGGCGACTTCCTCATAATTGTTCCGGCGGATTTCCGGATTCTGGGAAGGCATTTCGTTCTTTTTCGGAGACATATTCGGCATTTTACTTTTCCTCCGGTTTCATCTGCAGCAAATTGCAGCTTTCTTCTCTGGCATGGCGTTCGAAATCGCGGTACATCGCGCCGCGCTTCATGGCTTCGTCAAAATCCACTTCGTGACCGTCAAATTCGGGGCCGTCCACGCAGGCGAATTTCGTCTTTCCGCCGACGGTGAGACGGCAGCCGCCGCACATGCCCGTGCCGTCGATCATGATAGGATTCATGCTGACGACCGTCCTGATGCCGTATTCCTTCGTGAGCGCAGCGACGAACTTCATCATGACGAGCGGGCCGATGGCGATCACTTCATCGTACTGCTCGCCGGACTCGATCAGGCGGCGGAGAGCGTCGGTAACAAGACCTTTTTCCCCTGCCGAGCCGTCGTCGGACATGAGGACAAAACGATCGGAAACGGCGCGGAAGTCGTCCGCGAGGATCACGAGGTCGCGGGAACGGAACCCGACGATTGCATGGACTTCGCAGCCGGAATGATGCAGTTTCTTCGCAACGGGATACGCGATCGCGCAGCCGACACCGCCGCCGACCACTGCGACTTTTTTCAGTCCTTCGGTTTCGGTCGCACGTCCGAGAGGGCCTGCGAAATCGTGCAGGAAATCACCTTCGTTCATAGCGGCGAGTTTTTCCGTGGTCGCGCCGACCTTCTGGAATATAATGCGGACGGTACCGGCTTCGCGGTCGTAATCCGCGACGGTGAGGGGGATGCGTTCGCCGTCCGCGTCGGTGCGCAGGATAATGAACTGTCCGGCTTCCGCCTTTTTCGCAACCAACGGCGCGTGGATGTCCATCCGGACGACCGTCGGATTCAGGTTCTCTTTGCTGATGATCTGATACATGGGATAACCCCTTTCGTGGAAAGGTATATTTTCAAATGGATGCAAATTCGTAATCAATAGATATAATTATACCACATCCCTCCGTATTTTTAAAGCGTCCGAACAATTTACACGCAAAAAAACTGCAGAGAAATCTCCGCAGTTTTTGTCTGTTTTACCAAAGATTTTATCCGAGCATGCCGTCGAATTCCTCGTACAGCCATACGATCCGGTTGCCGAGCCATTCCTTGAGGTAATTGAAATGCTCTTCCACGGAAGACAGTTCCCGGATGTGGCGGGGTTCCTGATTGATGACCTGTCCGAAGATCGGCCATTTTTCGAAGTTGTGTTTGAACGAGTCCTTACAGGTTTCGTAAACATTGTCCAGTTCGTTGAAAAGCCCTTCGAAAACACCTTCGTCCTCCAGTTCCATGTACCGCTGTGCCGCAACCTTCCGGAACCAGTCCTTTTCCATCAGACGGAGGAACCACGGGTTCTGCTGGCTGAAGCCGTAACGGCCGTCGCCCGCATAGATGTTTTCGTAACCGCCGTTGTCAAGACGGGCGTCGTTTCCGGCGGCAAGGTCAAAGTCCCAGCCGGGACCGAAGTACAGCTTGCCATCCTTCCGGTACAGGAAGAAGCTCGACCAGCCGCAGTCGATGTTTTTCATGATTTCCTCGACGAGATAGGTGTCCACGAGAGAATCGATATCGATCACTTCGCGGATTTCCGCTTCCGTGCCGTCGCAGGCAGTCACGTAGGCATCGGTAACCCATTTGTCAACGTATTCGCAGCGCTCCTTCGTGAGATTGTCCTCGCCGCGGATTTCATACG
>JBGVOJ010000309.1:0-1364 GCA_045126415.1 Eubacteriales bacterium
GGACATCCGCGACCTGCATTCCCCCGACGAAAGCCTTTCGGTTTCCTCGATGGCACGTGTCTGGAAGCTGGTCTGCGAAATGCTGAAAAACGCCTGACGCCCGTGTAGTTTCACCCGACTTGCATATTCCCGCAAGTCGGGTGCTTTTTTTATGCCGCGGCGAATATAATAAAACAGATTTATGATACGGAAGGTGTAGGAAAGCAATGAACGAACCAGTAAAATATATGTCAGGTAGAAATTCCCGCAGGGACAAACCGACCGGAAAATTAAAAATCCCGTCCGTTTCCTGCGGTCTGACCGCAGAGGAAGTGAAAACATCCCGGGAACAATACGGTAAAAATACGCTGACCATCAAAAAACAGGCGGGTTTTCTGCGGCAGTTTCTGCGGAATCTGAACGATCCGATCATCAAAATTCTCATCTGTGCCCTGATCATCAATACAGCTTTCATGTTTTCCGACCGGAACTGGGCGGAGTCGGCGGGAATCGCTTTGACCGTATTCATCTCCGCGTTTGTCACCACACTCTCGGAACATTCCTCCGGTTCGGCGTTTGAAAAGCTGTATTCCACGCTTGGAGATACCGCCTGTCATGTTTTACGCGGCGGAGCTGTGGAAGACTGCATGATGTCAGAAATTGTGAAATACGACATTGTACATCTGTATCCCGGTGATATGATTCCGGCGGATGGAATTCTGCTGCGCGGATCGGTCGCCTGTGATGAATCTCCGCTGACGGGAGAAAGCCGGGAAGTACGAAAATGGGCGGACGACGGAATCCTCGCTGCCCTGCACCGTACGGATGACGCGGAATTACCGATGAAAGCCGGAAACGGTTATGCGGTATTCCGCGGGAGTCATGTGGTTTCGGGTGATGGAGTGATGCTGGTTACGGCGGTCGGGGACAACACCATGTACGGTTCCATTGCCACCGAGCTGGCAGACGACGGCGAAGTCAGTCCCCTGAAAACACGGTTGTCGCGGCTGGCACGGACGATTTCAAAAATCGGATATATTTCCGCGGGAATTGTCGCGGCGGTTCATCTGGCAGATGCGTTCTGGTTTGATGCGGGGAAAAATCCCGCCATCGCGCTGGAACGTCTGCACGATATCCGATTTGTTGCCGCAGAACTGGTACAGGCACTGACAATGGCAATCTCTGTCGTTGTTGTTGCTGTCCCCGAAGGACTGCCGATGATGATTACGGTGGTGCTGTCGTCCAATATGAAGAAAATGCTGAAATCGGGCGTTCTGGTGCGCCGTCTGGTCGGTATCGAAACGGCGGGCAGCGTGGATATCCTCTTCACGGACAAAACCGGTACGCTGACCACGGGAAAACTGACCGTTTCGAAAATAATCACC
>JBGVOJ010000310.1:0-3248 GCA_045126415.1 Eubacteriales bacterium
CGTACACTGGTGGACAAAATCTGGTCGTGCGACAGCGATTATATAGACGAAAACGCTCTTTCCGTAACCGTAAAACGCCTCCGTGACAAACTCGGTGCGGACTGCATCGGTACGGTTTACGGTATGGGTTACGTCTGGAAAGGTGCTAAGAAATGATCGTCTGCGGAATTGCTATTGGTCTTCTGTCGGCGGGATTCTTCATTCTATGGCAGTATCTCGAATCCCCGTGGCTGATTTTCGGTTATGTGTTTGCCGTGCTTGCCGTCTGCGGTGTGTACTTTTTCATACAGCGGCGCAGGAATCAGCGGATTTTCGACCGTTTTGAGCAAATTCTCACCGGAAAAAGTGCCGACCATATTGCTGACGAGCATCTGACACCAACCGAACGAAAACTGATTACCCGACTGTGTGAACTGGAAACACGCGAAGCCAGAATACAGGACGGTTATAAAAGAATTTCCTCCCTTGTTGCAGACATCGCTCACCAGTCGAAAACACCGCTTTCCTCGATCCTCATGTACACCGAACTGAGCGAAAACGGAGGGATCATCCGCACACAGACGGAAAAACTTACGTTTCTCATGGATTCGCTGACGAAACTGGCGAAGTGCGAAGGCGGTCTGATTGCAGAAAATCTTGTACCCAAAGAAAACTCCGTGAAGATTCTTCTGCGACAGGTGATCGAGGACAATTACGCATCGGCTGACGAAAAAAATATTGACATCCGCTGTGATGTACCTGACGGTCTGACTGCACGCTTTGACCTGCGTTGGACGGCCGAAGCAGTTGGCAACATTCTCGACAACGCTGTAAAGTATTCGCCGCAGGGAAGTACGGTCACAATATCTGCCTGTACATACGATATGTTCGTGCGCATCGACATTACCGATCATGGCGTAGGAATTCCCGAAGAGGAATTGTGCAATATCTGGAAACGGTTCTGGCGCGGGAAAAACGCAGAAAGCGCAAACGGTGTCGGCATCGGACTGTATCTGACGGCAAACATTCTGAACACCGAGGGCGGACGTGTTTCAGCCAAATCCGATGAAAACGGCAGTACATTCACAGTATTTCTGCCGATTTCATAAATTCTTTTCAAATCTTTCAAAACTGTAAGATTTCGTCACATTTCAGTAAGATTGTCTCTGTAGAATAAATATATCAAAGAAAGGAGGCAGTTTTATGCTGATCGAAACCAAAAACTTAACCAAAATCTACACCACGGGAGAAACAGAGGTGCGCGCCCTTGACGACATATCTCTGTCGATTTCCCGTGGTGAATTTGTTTCCGTTGTCGGCACAAGCGGCAGCGGGAAATCCACGCTTCTGCATCTGCTGGGCGGACTGGACATTCCGACGAATGGTAAGGTCTTTATCGACGGCACAGACATCTATCAACTCGCACCTGACCCGCTGACAATCTTCCGCCGCCGGTGTATCGGATTCGTGTTCCAGAGATATAATCTGATCCCGAATCTGAATGTATGGGAAAACATCACGCTCCCGCTGGGGCTTGACGGGATGAAGGCCGACCCGAACGAGGTGGAGGAACTCCTGCACACCCTCGGGATTGAAGACAAAAAGAATGCCATGCCGTCGCAGTTGTCGGGAGGACAGCAGCAGCGTGTCGCCATCGCACGGGCACTGATCACGAAACCGCACATCATCCTTGCCGACGAACCCACGGGCAATCTCGACTCGAAAACCGGCATGGGCGTGATGCTGACACTGGCTTCGCTGAACGAAAAATTTGCACAGACGATTGTGGTCATCACCCACAACGAAGAACTCGCGCAGATGACGTCGCGGCGGATCCGGATTGAGGATGGACAGATAGTCAGTGATAGTGGGGTGGCACGATGAACATTATCACAAAACTTGCGCTCAACAGAATCCGGACGAAAAAAGCCCGTTCGGGCGTGATCTGCGCGGCGATTTTTCTGACGATTGTCCTGTTCATGACGGTTGTCAGTCTCTCCTCCAATCTTCTTACCGGCTACGGACTGATGATGCGCCTCGCCGTCGGCACGGACTACCACGGCTATCTGCGTTCCTCTGCATTCACAATTGATGTGGAAACCCTGCGCGATGAAGTCCGGGAATCAAATGACATCGCGGAAGCGTATATTTCTTCCAATCTCACCCGTTATGCGATGGAAGAAGTAAAAGTGCCAACCTCCCGGAACACCATCCGTGCTTTGGAATCCGAGAAGGAACTCGACCATTTCTACAGTTCCATCACCGCAGGCACTTTCCCGCAGGCAGATAACGAACTGCTCGTCAATCCGCTGTATTTTCCGGATGCCAGAGTCGGTGATACCATCACACTGTATTACGAACAGGCACAGGAAGGATACAGCGAAACGGGATGTGCGGAATTTACTGTCTGCGGACTCATGGAAAGTATCTCGGACACCCAGATTCATGCAATCCTGCGCTACAGCAATACGCTGGAAGACATCTACGGATTCGGCGCACTGTATTCCGTCTATTTCATGTTCGACAATACCATCAACATCACCGGAAAATACGACCGGCTGGTCAACGAAACCCTCGGTGAATACAAGCGGAACGACCTGAACAAACACGGCTCTCTCAGCGGTGCTTATCTGGAAACCACACTCGAACAGGGGCTGAACTACGCAAATATCTTCCTGATTGTTTTTTCGGTCGCAACGGTTTTCCTCTGTTCCTTCCTGCTCATCTATAACATCTATTCCATCGCTCTGGTGCAGGATATGCAGAGTTTCGGTCTGCTGAACGTCATCGGGACAACGCACCGTCAGCTTCGCCGGATGATTGTCACCCAGTCCCTGATCCTGTACGCTGTCACGCTTCTTCCGGGTTTGATCGCCGGCTACTTCATCGGCTGGAAGCTGCTCGCACCTGTCCTGTTCCGCATGGGAAATGGCGGCATGATCTACGAATTCAGCCCGTGGATTGTCGTCTTCACCATC
The DNA here is from genome assembly GCA_045126415.1 of Eubacteriales bacterium. Taxonomy (GTDB): domain Bacteria; phylum Bacillota; class Clostridia; order Oscillospirales; family CAG-272; genus UMGS1696. The sequence continues at coordinate 2,958 of JBGVOJ010000310.1, forward strand.
CTGCTGACGCTGTTCACTCTCCTGTGGTCGGCGATCCGTCCGCTGAAAAAACTTCACACTCTGACGCCAATCGCCACGGTGTAATACAGTCCGGCGGCAGACCTTCCGAAACGGTATGTCCGTAATAAAAACTTCCGCAGAAAGAACACAACCCCAAAAACCGGACATCTCGCAAAATACACCATCTCACGCAATCGGAAAAAGACGGTCATCACGGCAATGTCCATGTCGATCTCGGTCATTCTGTTTGTCCTGATCGCTACCATTGCCGATTATGCCCTCGCCTACGGA
>JBGVOJ010000311.1:0-19139 GCA_045126415.1 Eubacteriales bacterium
GTTACGCTGATTGCCAAGGATTACGGAATGCCTGCCATCCGGTTCAACCGGCTCCTTCACGGATTTCACATCCAGTTTCCTGTCGGCGGAACGTGGGAATTGTATCAGGAATATGCCGATCAGGGATACACCCACGGAAATGTCTACTACACAAAAAGCGGAGAAGCCAAAGTCCACACCTGCTGGACACAGAAAGGACGGCTGTTCCTTTATGAATTCCTGAAAGAACGCAGAATTCTTCCGAAAGTTGAGGTGACAGAATGAAAATCCAGATTGTGCGGAATGGGCATCTGACATGGCTGAATCTGCCGTGTACGGAGCAGGAACTGCAGGATGCCGAGCAGGAAATCGGGATAACTGATCCGACGGACACAAAGGTTCTCCTTGTCGATATTGACAGCGGGATATCCGAGCTGAATGTTCTGTCAGGCAAGGTTCATGACCTTGACCACTTGAATCTCCTTGCACGCTATATCGACGGAATGTGTGAGGACGAATTCAACCAGTATCGTGCAGCATTGTTTGTCACAAAAGCAACCGACCTGAAAGACATCATCAATCTCACGCAGTATACGCAGAACTATTCGCTGATTGCCCCCACCGATACGCTGGAAAGTGCGGGACGAAACCACTACCTCGACTTGCATGGCTGTTATACGGTTGGTGAAGAAGAAAAGCTGAATTTTCCCGGACTTGCGGCTGAGTTGATTGCATCCGGAAAGGGTATCAATACCCCATACGGATTGGTATTCGAGAATGGTCTCGACTGTCCGGAATTCTTCAACGGCGAAAATATTCCCTGTTATTACGACAGGCAGTTTGTGTTCGGATATACCTTATTCAACGGATACAGCGAGGAATATATCTTCCTGCCGTGCCATGATACCGAGATTGATAAAGCCATGAAGCGTCTCGGTGTACAGGATTTGTCCCAATGCAGGGTGACTTATGAGGATTTCGGATTGGATTCTACCACTCCGTTCCACAGTCTGATCGAAGAACTGGAAGTCACCGAACTGTACGACCTGAACCGCCTTGCCTACGAAATTCAGGATTTCAATGCGGAGAAACTCATCAAACTGTATGCGTTGTTCGCTTACACCCAAGAACATGAGTGTATCGATCCGATTCATGCTATGACCTGCCTTGCCGATCACATTGGTGATTTCGACTTCGCACCGAATGCCGCCAATACCGAAGAACTCGGTGAGTATCTCATCAGGGATTCCGGCAGATATGACTATGATCCCGAACTCGAAGACTACTATATGTTCGACCAGTTCGGTGAAGACACCATGTCCGAGCAGGACGGAATGTTCCTTGAAATGGGGTATGTCGGAATCCGGGATGACATTCAGCTGTGGGAGATTCTCGAGCAGGACGGACAGCAGATGGGAGGAATCCAGTGAAAATCAAAGTCTATCAGATTGACCATGAAAAAGACAGCTGGAACGTTATGTTCATGGACTACGCCTTTACCAGAAAGCACGGCGGTGTGAATCCTGCTGTGTACAAGATCGTGTTCGATGGAAATGTGGATGCAGGAAATCTCGAAGAAATCTTCGCTTTGCTGAACACCCAAGTTCCCGTGGGCTATAACGGTCATTCACTGTCAGTGAGCGATATCGTGGAAACGGAGGAAGGGGTCCATTTCTGCGATTCCTTCGGATTCAAGAAACTGGATGATTTCGATTCCACGCAAGCCGAGCCGATCACCGGTCACAGAATGCTGGTAGTCGAACCCCACAAAGAGCCGTATGAAATGGTGATTCCCGAAGGTCTTGAGCCTTTGCAGCAGGCAGTTGGCGGGATCATCGATTGCACTTACCCCTTCGACGACAATACCTTTGTCATTTCAAACGACGAGGCAAAGTGTATGGGATTGGACGGAAACCGCCGTATTTATGGTTCGATCTACGCCGGTGTATTCCTCATTGCAGCGGATGACGGATACGGCGGAACTGCTGATCTTACCGATGCACAGGTGGAGAAGTATACCCAAATGTTCCGTGAACCCGAAGACATCTCGCCCGAAGAAGTGCAGGATGACATGGGATTCACGGTCATCTGTTATTAACCCGGAAATCAGAGCCATCAGGCTCTTTTTTCATACATTCCCCGAAGTGAGGAAAGGAGAACCCGATGAAAATCACCGCAGTCATCAAGAAAACTTTCGACACCGGCAAGGTCAAAGCTATCGCCGATGTCACCCTCGACGGAGCGTTTGCCATCCACGGACTGAAGCTGATTGAGGGTGACAAGGGGATGTTCGTCTCCATGCCGTACAGTCAGTGGAAGGACAAGGACGGCAACCTCAAGAATACCGATATCGTCCATCCGATCACCGCCGACGCACGGAGCGAACTGTACCACGCAGTCCACGATGCGTACAAGGCAGAAATGGCACAGACCGAGGACGAAGAACTGCCCTTCGGTATGTCCATGTAAGAACCCAAAACCACAATATTTTATGAAAAAGAAAGAGGAATTCAGTATGAAAAAGTTTATGAAGAAGATCGCATCCGCTGCAAAGTCCGCTTTTACCGCTATCAAGAACGCCGTCAAGGAAGCTGTGGAAAACACCAAGGAGGTTGTTAACTCTATCGTCTGCCGTTCCCGCCTTGCTGTCGCCAACAACCGTGCCGAGGGTTACGTTGATTCCGGTGTGAAGATCCTGATCGCTGTCGTCATCGGTGCGCTTCTGCTTTCCGGTCTGTATGCTCTGTTCAACACTACCATCATGCCGACCGTAACTTCCAAGATCACTGATCTGTTCAACTTCAAGGGCTAATCTCCAATCAAGTCATTCCCAAACCTATATTAAGAAAGAAAAGAGGAATTTGTATATGAAAAAGTTTTTCCAGAAGATCGCCGATACCGTCCACTCCGCAGTCGACCATGTAAAGTCCGCTGTCACCGAAACCGTCATCCGTGCCGAAACTGCCGTAGCCAACAACCGTGCCGAGGGTTACGTGGATTCCGGTGTGAAGATTCTGATCGCCGTTGTTATCGGCGCGCTCCTGCTCTCCGGTCTCTACGCCCTGTTCAATACCACGATCATGCCCACTGTGACCACTAAGATCACCGATCTCTTCAACTTCAAGGGCTAAACCAATCGGGGGATGGCGATGAAAAAGCTGTCCCCCTTAACTTTTATCTGAAATTACGGAGGAATTTATGAAAAAGTTTACAACTCTTATGCTCTCTTTCCTGTGCATCGCAGCTCTGCTGACCGGCTGCGTCGAAAGCGACATCGGCGTGAAGCTGAACGCTGACGAAACCGGCACCATTTCTGCCACCATCGGCATCGAAGAAGATTTCTACGATCAGCTTGTCGAAATGGGCGCGACCGTCTTTGAGGACAAGGAAACAACCACCTACGAACACGACGGCAAGACGTATATCGCTTATGCCGAATCCACCGAATATAAGTCCTTCGAAGAAATCGAACAGGCACTTCTGGCGATGACTTACGAAACTGATATGTTCGACGACCTCGAATCTGAAGATATTCCCGTTGAAGATGATGTAGCAAACGATGCGGAACTTCCCGAAGCAGACGAAGAAACCGAAGCTGATGAAGAAGAACCTGCTCCCGAAACCGATACACACGTTTTCAAGTCCGTAGAAATCGAAAAGAACGGCGGGATCTTCTACACCGCATACAGCTTCAAGGCTGAACTGAATCCACAGACTGCCGCATCCGATGACGAATCCATGGTCGACATGGACATCCCGATGGATGATGTTTTCCACATGACGTTCAGCATCGAAATGCCTGCTGAAATTACCGAAGCCAGCGGCGGCACGGTTGAGGGCAACAAGGTCACCTTTGAGATCGACGATATCACCGAAGCAGCGGAGTTTTCCGTGAATTGCGAACAGTCCAATATCGCAGCGATTGTGATCATCGTGATCGCTCTTGTGATTCTGCTCATCACCTTCATCATCTGTCTGAATAAGCGCAAGAACAACGGCTGATGGCGGTACTGAAATTCCTGATACTGCTGGGAATCCTGCTGTACGCCAGTATCAAAGACCTGCGGGAACATGAAGTGCCGGAAACGGTCTGGAAGCTGATTGCTGTTCTCGGACTGGTGAATATCGGCCTTCGTGATCTGCCATCCATGATCCTCGGTGCGGCACTTGTTTTCCTTCCGCAGATCATCCCGGCAGTCATTAATACGGAAAAAGCAATGGGCGGTGCGGATATCAAAATCTCCACCGCCTGCGCTTTTCTCCTCGGAGCAGGACGGGGACTGGCAGCATTCATTATCGGCTTGACGCTGTTTGTGGTGATCGTACCGATTCTGCGGAAAGTACGGCATGAAGAAAACGGCGAACCGTTCCCGATGGTGCCTTTCCTCGCTGCCGGAACGATTGCCGCTTACCTTATATAATAAATGAAAGGATTGATCCATTGAAAAACAGAACCATCATCGGCATTGGCTGTATTGTCCTTGCCTTGCTGATTGCCTTCGTCATCGCACCTCTGGTGAACAAGGCGGCAGACAACAGAGTGGATATCCTGCGCTTGACAAATGACATCACCCAGGGACATAAAATCACCGATGCCGACCTCGAAACTGTGACCGTGGGCAGCTACAATCTTCCCGCCGATGTGCTGACCGACATGGAATCCGTAGTCGGAAAATACGCCGCCTGCGATATGGTGACCGGCGATTACCTCCTGCCTGATAAACTGAGCGACACCGCCGACCGCGCGGAGGATGTGTTCATGGCACTGGATGGAGATCAGGTTGCCATGAGTATCACCATTCCGTCTTTTGCGGGCGGTCTGTCCGGCAAGCTGGAAAACGGTGATATCGTCAGTCTGATCGTGGATGTGGACGAAGACGGTGAAGAAATAACCGTGATTCCGAAAGCACTCACCTATGTTCGTGTCATCACTTCCACCACAGCGGACGGCATCGACAAGGATGAGTTGGTGCAGAATGAAGACGGAACCTATGAGTTGCCTACCACGCTGACTCTGCTGGTCGATCCCATGCAGGCGAAACTCCTTGCGGAATACGAGAACAACAGCAAAATTCATGCTGTGCTTGTGTCCCGCGGAGATGAAAAACAGGCGAAAGCATTTCTGAAGGAACAGCAAACTATGTTGGAAGAAATTGCAGAGGAAGATGCGGAAGAAACGGAAGGTGATGGAAATGGCTAAATCTATCGCTGTTTGGGGATCACCCAACTCTGGCAAGACCACCTTCGCCACCAAACTTGCCCGTGCAATTTATGATGAATACCAGTCCACGGTCATTGTGGTTTACGCTGATATGGAAACGCCGACACTTCCTGTGATCTTCCCGAATTACAAAAAAGAAGATCTGTTTTCTGTCGGTGTGCCGCTGTCCAAAACGGAAATTACACAGGAAAACGTGATTTCGCAGATTGTCACCGTAAAGAACAAGATGAATTTCGGTTTTCTCGGATTCACAGATGGCGAGAACCGGTACACTTACCCCGAATTCGACGAAGCCAAGGTGCGGGAACTGTATTCTGTCCTCGGAACCCTTGCCGACTATATCATCATCGACTGTACCAGCAGTCTTTCAAACAAGCTCAGCCGTGTGGCGGTACTGCAGGCGGATGAGGTGATCCGTCTTGCCGCTCCCACGCTGAAATCCATCAGCTATTTCGCATCCCAACTCCCCATGTACGCCGATCCCGTATTCCGTCTGGAATGGCAGATCGAAGGTCTGAATGTACCGGATGAAGACCTGTATATGCCCATCGAAGATGCGAAAGCCCATCTGTCGGAGGTATGCTTTACCATCCCGTACAGCCGGGCAGTCAAACAGCAGATGCTGGACGGTAAGCTGTATCAGGCTGTGAATGACAATAAATTCAACGACAAATTCAAAGCAATTACGGAGAAGGTGATTTGATGGCGAAAAACATTGACTTTTACACCTTGCTCCGTCTGACACAGGAATATATCTCCCAGCACTACGCCGCCGCCCTGACCGACAAAGCCAAACTCCCGCAGCTCAAGGCGTATATCGACAAGTACCTGCGGGATAACGACTACAAGGTCGATGGATTGGATATCAAACAGCTCATCGACCTGCTGTACCGTGAAATGGCGGAATACAGTATTCTGACACCATATCTTGGGTCGGCATCGTTGGAAGAAATCAACATCAACGGCTGGGATGATATCGCTCTGACCAAGCTCGACGGCTCCATTGTCAAGCTGAAGGAGCATTTCCACTCCCCACAGCACGCCGTGGATATCATCAAGCGACTGCTCCACCATTCCGGCATGATCATCGACAATGTCACACCCATGTCGCAGGGACACCTTCCCGGCAACACCCGAATCACGGTGCTGAAAGAACCCATTGTGGATGAAGAACGCGGTGTGTCCGTCTCCATCCGACTGCTTCATCCGCAGAGAGTGAATCTGAACAACCTCGTGGAAACGGACTTTGCCACACCGGAAATGCTGGCATTCCTGTGTGTCTGCATCCGCTACGGTGTCCCGTTTGTGGTAGCAGGAGCGACTTCCAGTGGTAAAACAACCCTGCTCAACGCCATCATGACCTCGATTCCGTCCAACAAGCGAGTGTTCACCATCGAATCCGGTTCGAGAGAACTGTCCCTGATCCGAAGAAACAAAGACGGCATCATCACGAACAATGTGGTGCATACGTTGTCTCGACCGTCGGACAATCCGGCATACGATATCACCCAGGAAGACCTGGTTGTGGCATCCCTCCGATTCAATCCCGACGTGGTGTGCGTGGGTGAGATGCGCGATGTCGAGTGCTACTCCGCCGTGGAAGCCAGTCTCACCGGTCACACAGTTGTGTCCACGGTTCACGCAGGACCGGCATCGGCGGCGCACATGAGAATCGCACTCCTGTGTCAGAAGCGGTTTCCCATCGACTTCAACACCTCGCTGATGCAGGCGGGACAGGCGTTTCCTGTGGTGGTGTATACTCACAAGCTGGAAAACAACGCCAGAAAGATCATGGACATTTCCGAATGCGTCATCAATGCGACCGGGGAGCGGGAATACCGCTGTCTGTATAACTACCAGATCACGAAAAACACCGTGGAAGACGGCGATTTTGTGATCGAGGGCAGTTTCGGAAAGCCGAACAAGATGTCAGACAACTTAAAGCAAAGGCTCATTCAATACGGTGTTCCGCAGACAGAGTTGAATATGTTCTTGAAGGAGGATGATACCGCATGACCTTTTTCTATTTGTTATGTTTTATTTTACTGGTTGCCGGTGTCGCCTTTCTTCTCGAACTGACACCCGAAGGAATCACCGATGACATTATGCGGCTGATCGCACCGAAGCAAACACTCCGTGATAAAGTGCTGATCGCCCACGGCAAGAAGAAATCCCGCCGCATGACGAAGGAGCTTCTGCATATTCGTGAAGCACTGGAAGCTACAGGCAAGGCAAATCAGTTCACGGCAGCCTGCTGTGCATCGATTCTGCTGATGATTTTCGGCTGTATCTTCGCCGTCATGATCGACAACTATTTTATGATCCCCGTAGCGGCGGTGGCATTCGCCATGATCCCGTTTGCTGTAGCAAGAAACACAATCTCCGCCTACGACAAGCATCTGAGGGAAGAAATGGAAACCGCGCTGTCGATCATTACCACATCGTATATCCGAACGGATGACATTCTCGGATCGGTGAACGAAAACCTGACCTATCTGAAACCACCGATCCGTGAGATTTTCGAGTCCTTCGTAGGCGATGCCATGATGATCTCCTCCGACATGAAGAAAGCTTTGCGGAATCTGCGTGAGAAGGTGGACAACGCCATCTTTCAGGAATGGTGCGATACCCTGATCGCCTGTCAGGAAGACCGGACGCTGAAAGATACGCTCCTGCCCATCGTCGGCAAGCTGACGGACGTGCGAATCGTCAACAACGAGCTGAAAACCATGCTCGGGGAAGTGCAGAAGGAGTATCTCACGATGGTGGTACTGGTGATCGGAAACATTCCGCTGATGTATCTATTGAACAAGGACTGGTTCGATACGCTGATGTTTTCTCTCCCCGGCAAGGCGGTTCTGGCGGTCTGCGGTGTGGTAATTCTGGTGACGTTTGCGTTTATGCTGAAGTTCACGAAGCCGATTGAGTATCGGAGATAAAAAGCTGAAGAAAGCTCGAGTTTCGGGCTTTCTTTAGTTTCTGGAACATTTTAGCGAAAATATTATGACTGGATGATATTTGCAAGTGTATGGTATTTTATTGCTTGTGAGACTAATTCGTTGTACTTTTCAAAGCCATTTAATTGATAACCACAACGGTTTGGAGAAGTAGTAGTTTTTTCATTAAGAGACGCGAACATCCAAAATACGATTCCCATCGGCACATCATACAGTATCTTATACTCATCTCTTCCGGATATGATTTTTTGGTTATGTGGGAAGACTTTAGAATTTAATTCTTTTAAATACTCCCAAAGATCCGTTCCAATTGCACTTTTTACGCTTGTGTTTTCTTGAGAATTGATATTTGCTAACCAATTAAAGAAATTCAAACTCGGAACTCTAGCTTTAATTGCCGCGTAGATTAATTCAAAATATAGAACAGCAGAACTATTGTTGTTATCAAATGTTAAAGCGTGTAGCGTCTGAATTTGATCCATAATCCTTTCTTGTGAACGGACATCTAGCCCATCAAATAATCTGTTTGGAAGATCGAGATATAGTTCTGCCTTATCATCCGATATGTCGTAATTTTTCAATATGTAATCGTATCTTGTCCAAAAGCTATCTGATATTATACCAGTATTTAATGAAATAGAGAAGTTAATAAATTTGCGTAAATAATCTGCACACATAGTGTCATCTGTTTCATCTTCGCCTGTACCAAAAATTTGGTGAATAGTACGTTCCAATTGTGCTTTGTCTACAGCAAGGATTACAATAATGTTACTATCCTCATCAAATAAGTGGTGAAGCCTTTCAAGAACCTTTATAGCATAACTCGGCATACAGCGGTCAAGTTCATCTACTACTAAAATAACAGGTTTTTCTGCTGCAAGTGTTGCTAATTGCTTTTTGGTAGAGTCTAATATTTCCTTAAACTTATAGTATGTATCGTAATCATTAGAGGCGATCGACTCTGCGATTATTTCGTCTCGTTTATTTCCGATATCGCTGATACCGTTTTTAATTTTGTTATATATTTCAAACGGATCAAAACCTATTTTAGTTTGCAGAAAATTATGAAGTAAATCTTTTCCAATATCACCAACTACGCTGAAAGCAGCTTGAAGAGTAGGGGGAAGGTTAGGTAAAACTTTGTTATATTTTTCAATTTCATTTCTGATTGCAGCAACAATGGCAATGGCAGGTTCTTCGTAAAAATCATATTGCCAACAATTGTAGTGAAAAACTATATATTTATCTTGGGCTGTATCCTGATTTTGATAAAGACTGATTTGTTTTTCAAACATCTCAAGAACGTATGATTTTCCACTCCCCCATTTTCCATCCAGAGAAAAAGTACAACCCTTTCCGCTCTGGGCAATTATATTAATGAGGTCAATAAGGTTATCAACAAATGGTTGACGATTTAATATATCGATTTTTTCTGACATGATTTTTTTCTCTTTCTATATATGAAGTCATTATATGAAATTATACCATATATTGTGGTGTGATTCAATATATAATGCAAAACACAGATTGGAGGTTTACCTAGTATGCTTCAATATCTCATCGGAGCATCATTCGCGCTCGGCATCTACCTCATCCTCGCCGATTATCTCCGCATCCCGTTCTTCACCACATCAAAATCGCTGAACAACCTCGCAGTACGTCAGAAAAAGAAAACTTCCGCCATCGACATCTGGCTGAAGGACTTCGCCATCTGGATCTCAAAGCACATCCGCATGAACGAGTACCGCCGGATGCAGCTTCAGATTGACCTGCAGTCCGCTGGTATTACACTGTCTCCCGAAATGCACATGGCAGATGCCATTGTGAAATCCCTGCTCGTCGGTCTGCTCGCTATTCCCGTTGCCTTCATATTTCCTCTGTTATCGCCGGTCATTATTGTACTGGCGATTTTTGTTTACCTGAAAGCATACAAGGGTGTGGCAGACAAAATCAAAGCCAAGCGAAAGCGGATCGAATACGAACTGCCGCGATTTGTTTCCCACATTGACAAGACGCTGAAGCACAACCGTGATGTCCTGTATATCCTCGACAGCTACCGTGAAAATGCCGGAGAGGACATGAAGCAGGAACTCTCCATCACGGCGGCGGATATGCGGTCGGGTAACTATGAAGCCGCACTGACCCGATTGGAATCCCGTGTTGGCAGTTCCATGCTGTCGGATGTGACCCGTGGGTTGGTCGGAGTTCTGCGTGGTGATGAAACCGACGCATACTGGACGAACCTCGCCATGAAATTCGCGGATTATCAACGTCAGCTTCTGAAAGCGGAAGCCGCAAAAGTTCCCGGCAAGGTGAAACGGCTGTCCATGTGTATGCTCGTCTGCTTCATGCTCATGTATGTGGTGGTGATTCTGATGCAGATTATTCAGTCATTGGAGGGACTCTTCTTATGATGAAAATCCTGAAAAACAATCGCGGCGAAGGAACCTATATCGAAACGGTGGTCTTCGTCCTCGTGGTTGTAATCTTCCTTTCCTTCACGCTGAATCTGTTCTCCATCATCTCCGCAAAACAGCAGCTTGATGTGTGTGCCGATCAGCTCACACGACAGATTCAGCTTTCCGGCGAGGTGGATTCCGACACAGACAAGCTGTTTGACACAATATGCAGTGGTGTGAAGGTACTGCACGATACCAAATATACTGTCACCACCACCTACCACAGCGGAAAGAAGATTCAGCTCGGCACACCGTTTGAAGTGAAAGTGACAGCGAAAGCCTACCTCGGCGGATTTGGGAACTTCGGACTGTTCCCGATCAATCTGGTGTCCGTCGGTGCGGGAGTATCGGAGGAATACTGGAAATGAGAGAAATACTGCAAAGCAAACGCGGCTCCTCGCCGATCTTCACAGCGATCATCGTTCTGGTGTTCTCACTCATCATTTCAACGGTCATGTATATCGCTTATGTGGAAATTCAGACCACTGTGATCCGCAACGCCATGAAGACGGGACTTGCAAATCTTGCCTACACGATTTCCGAAGATACCTACACCGCACTGCGGGAAAGTGATTTCGAGGAATATGTGACAAAACTGACCGGAGAGAGTGTCTATCGGACAAAGCTGAAGAACACCTACAATGCCGATGTTCTGAATGCCGTGGAGTTGGATTCTTATGAATACACCGTCGATGCGATCAGCCTTGATTTCACCCGTGACGGGATGAAAATCCGGTATATCTGCACCTGCGACGTGACTTTCTACGTCCGACTGTTCGGGATCAATATGCCTGCTACAGCAAAATCGGTGCAGGTGGAAGGAAGCCATACAGCAAAATATGGATGATCGAAGTCTGGTGTGCAACTTGTCTGATAACATTTCTGCCATCACCTGGATAAACGCAATATCTTGTGGTATTGTGTAATCAAATCATATATACAGTAAAGGAGAACCCCTATGAAACACAGAACGAAAATCCTGTCCGCAATCCTCGCAGCCCTCATGCTGGCATCGACTGCCGCTGTGGGAGCATCCGCCGCACCTGCTGAACCCGACGTCACCGTTATGGTGGAGGGAGCAAAGGTGAGATTCCCCGACCAGCAGCCGGTCATTAAGAACGACCGTACCCTCGTCCCCGTCCGTTTCATCGCCGAATCCCTCGGCTACGATGTGAAATGGGACCCGAAAGACCACACCGCCGTGATTGATGACGGCCGCATCATTTTCTATATCGGTACGAATCAGGCGATCATCGACGGAACACAAACCGAACTGGATGTAGCCAGCGAACTGATCGGCGACCGCACGATGGTGCCGCTGAGAGTGGTAGCCGAAACCCTCGGATGTACAGTGGACTGGTTCGACACCAATAATACCGTCCTCATCAATCCGAGAGAGAACGACGGCAGTGAGATGAGCGTGTTCGAGAGACTGGATCAGTCCGGACTCTTCTGGAACTACGAAACCGATTCGAGCGAATATCTGGTCTGGAAGGATAAGTACAGAACCCTTGCCGAAGCATCTAATCCGAACAACTTTGACAGCTGGTGGATCGAACGTCCGAAGGATACGAGCAATCTCGAAAATCAGTCCCTCGACTGCACAATCATCATGCGGGAATTCGCTATGGACGATCTGGCGCAGGTGAAGGATATGTTCTACACTATCTATCCCACCAAGGTGGATGAAGCATACAGCCTGATGATGCAGACGGTCACGGGAGAAATCTGGCAGACCTTCTACACCGATGACAGCGAATGGTTTCCTCTCTATGAAGCCATGCCCGCACGATCCGGCACCTTCGGAACGTATTATCTCGATGACCGTCAGGTGGAAATGTACTGCAACAACACCTGCACCCGCCTGACCATCCAGATCAGCGAAGAAGGATACGAAAATCCCGAAGAACCGAGAATCCTCACGGATGAAGAAATCGAGTTCTACACCGAGCAGGCGAAGAACAACTACTGCTTGGAGCTGTGGGGACTGGAATAACGATGTAACCAAAACGCAAAAGATGCGCCGTATCTCAAACAGATAGGGCGCATTTTTACTTTATAAAAACGAAAGGAATCACAGTATGACAAAACGATTCTCAAAAATCCTGTGTGCGTTTCTCGCCGTTCTGATGGTCATGTCCATCCTGCCGGTGTCGGTATTCGCCGCCTGTTCCCACAGTTACACGAAGGTGTACACCATCGAAAACGAGAAAATGCACAGCTACAAATCCAAGTGTACCAAGTGCGGCACGATCACCGAAGGGTGGGGATATGCCGGATGGGACGACCACAGTTTCAACAGCAAAAATAAATGTACCGTCTGCGGGTATCAGAAAAAATGTTCCCACTCCAACACGAAGACCATCTATTCCTACGAAAACAGCAATATGCACAGTTATTATGCAAAGTGCAAATCCTGCGGCGAGAAGCTGGAAGGATGGGGCTACTCTGGATGGGATGACCATGTTTTCGACGGGAATACCTGTGAATACTGCGGTTTCACAAAGTCCTGTTCCCATGATGACAGCCGAACCTTCTATACCGATTACAGCAGTTCCAAGCACAAAGTAGCATCCAAATGCCGTGACTGCGGGATCACCTACAACACCACAACCGAATCTCATTCATGGGACTACGGCGATTGGGAATCTGTTTCGGATTCCAAGCATGAACGGACAAAATCCTGTGAATGCGGCAGGGAAAGTACGGAAACCAAGTCCCATTCCTTCAGCGGAAGCATCTGTTCGGGATGTGGATACCGTAAGGAAGATGAACCTGCGGTAGAAGCATCCGTTTCTCTTTCGGCAAGCAGTTCTGTAGGTTACCTCAGTTCGGCTGGCGGTGAGATTTCCTCCGAGAGTGTTCCTGCAAGTTATACTGTAACTGCATCGGCATCTGGCTGTTCGGTCACGAAGATTTCCTATGTGAAAGACGGTACAGTCTACACATCCTACGGTTCGAGCGTGACCATTACGGCGAATTCCGAAAAGGATTTCACTACAACCACCTTTACAGCATACACCAATGTATCCGGCGTGACGGCAACTTTCACGGTCAACCACAAATACGTCCGCAAGAACACCTCCTACGTCATGTGGCACACCTATCAGGAAGCGACCATCCGCAGTATCACCGGCAACGGTCTGAACAAAACGATGGCGTACACCATGACGATCCCCAATTCCTACGACTCACAGACCAACCTGACTGACCAACAGATTGCCACGATTCAGGGACTCATCGGACGCAGTGACGGCAAGACATACACCGTCAACTATACCCGTATGATCGAGGTATATACTCCCGCCGTTTACTCTTCTACCGGACGGGATGTGGTTCTCGGTACATTCGACGGCAACAGCAGCTCGGACATTGCGGCCTGTCTTTCCACTTGGGGATGGAACAGCAGTACGAAGGAAGCCATCCGTCAGGCGGCATCGTCTTCGCTGACTTTTACAACTGGTCTTCCCGTTGACTGCACTGCTGTATGGATTGATACAACCACTGGAGAACAGCTCTGCTCCAAAGATTTTGGCACAGGTTCTGTAACCAAATCTCAGTCCATTATCGTGTCGGTTTCCTATTCCGAATACGCGGATTCCGGCAAGTATGTGTACGAATCCCTTGCCTATAGTGGTGACAGTACCGGTACAAGCACGGCACAGAGTTATTCACAAACCTATAAGTCCAACTCCAAGCCGCTGACTGTCACTTTCTACTGCCATCCGCAGGTCACAACCGGCAGTATCACAGTCAAAGCCATCGACGGCGACACTCTTGAGCTGATTCCCGATGCAGATATCACCTGCGGCGGAAAGACTGCTCCTTCCAATCCGTATACCTTCTCGAATGTGAAGCTCGGAACCTATACCGCATCCGCTTCCGCTGACGGATACAGCAGTGCGACCGGTTCCGCCACCATCACGTCCACCGACAACAGCAAGACCATTACACTGAAACTGTACAAGCAGACTGGCGACATTACCGTAACTGTCAAGGATTCTGAAACCCGTCAGCCGATTTCCGGAGCATCGGTCACCGGTGCAGGATGCGGTGGTACTACCGACCGAAATGGCGTTGTTTCCTTTGACGGCATCGAATTCGGTACGCACACCTTTACTGCATCTGCAGATGGATATTACTCCAATACCGGCAGAGCAACGATTTCCCGAACCAGTTATTCCACCAGCATCACGATTTTCCTTGATCCGCTTCCCAAAGTCGGCGATATTACGGTCAAGGTGGTAGATTCCGAAACCGACAAGGCGATTTACGGAGCAAATGTATTCGGTGCAAACCGCAATGGTACGACCAACTCCAGCGGATATGTGTATTTCTATGATATATCTTTCGGCAGTTACACCTTCACTGCAAGTGCAAACGGATACTATTCCGACAGCAAAACTGCTTCCATTTCTCAGAATGATCCTAACGACAGTATCACGATTTACCTTGACCCCATCCCGACAAGCGGCGACATCACCGTGTATGTGAAGGACAAGGAAACCGGCTCCGCAATCTCCGGCACATATGTTTCCGGCAGCGGTCGAAGCGGCAACACCAACAGCAGCGGTAAAATCGAATTCACAGGGCTGAACTTCGGTACGCACACATTCACGGCGACTGCATCCGAATACGGCTCCGGCAGCGGAAGCGGATATATAAGCGAAACTGATACTGAAGACACCGTGACGATCTATCTGGAAAAGTCCAAGACTGATCTGTTTCCTGATGCCTTCTGCAATGGCGAGATTTACAAGGGTTCCACAATCATTGTTTCCGCAGAAATCACGAACGATGGTGATGTGGATCTGACTCCGAGTAAGCCTGCAAACGTGACAATGACAGCCAAACGCAACGGAAATACTGTATTTGATACCCAAAACAAGACCGTCATCATCCCGGCAAATGACAGCAATCTTGTGTGGTTCACCGTAGATATGCCTGACAGCGGATACACTTCCGATACGGTGACCTTTGAATTCGAGGTGACTGCTCCCGCAGGTGTGACAGAAACCAATCTCTCCAACAACGGCGATACCCTTACAAAAACTGTGTACGATCTTCCTGCCCGTGACTGCGAAGACCCTGGTATGACCACCGAGGCACCTTCTTCCTTCAGGTATTCCAAGTACAGCGAGGATACAAGCGAAGTCCTGAAATGGGAAGTCTACGAATGGAATGGCGGTTTTGTAAAGAAAACCTACACGGCATCTCTTGATATGACCGCAAGTCTCATTCCCAATGAAAACGCCGGTTATCGTGAAAAGATCAGCGGTATCTGGACTACCCGAAGCGGTTATGGTGTCGATACCGAGGTGACTGTGGATGTGGATTCTGACTTCGAAGATGTGGAAGGAACGCTGAAAGTAGACACCTTCTATCCCGAACACAACTATTCCACTGCGGCAAAGAAGTCCGACAGACTAGAACTTGTCAGCGGTAAGTATGTGTTCAAGAAAAACAGCAATAGCGTCAACGCATCCCGTATGCACGGCATTCCGCTGTGGTTCCCGGACGGTGCGTATGCGGTGAAGTATTACGCTTACGACCTGTGGTGTCCTGCGGGAATGCTGACCGGATATACCAACGCCTACGTCAATATCTCCGGCGATATGTACGATGACCTGTACACGAACTGAGGTGGACGCTTGAAGAAAATCTATGTCTGCTCCCGGTTTGCCGGGGAAACAGACGAAAACGTAATCAAAGCAAGAGAATATTGTGGATTTGTAGCAAAAGTATGCGGGGCAATACCAATCGCTCCGCATATTTACTTTCCCCAGTTTCTCGATGATGCTGATCCCGAAGAACGTGCTTTCGGTCGTATGGTCGGACTGCAGCTTCTGTCAGAATGCAATGAACTGTGGTACTTCGGGGATCAAATCAGCCAGGGCATGGTCGCAGAGATCATCGCCGCAAAAGAACAGGGGATACCCGTGCGATATGTTTCGCAGAAGGATATCAATACAATGACCAAAGAAAATGGAGGAAAAATCAATGAAAACTAAGAGCAAAAAGATTCTGTTCGCCATCCTCGCCTGCGTACTGCTGATGACGGTGCTGTCCGTCAGCGTATTCGCCACCGGTGCCGCAGGCGGTTCGGGTGACGTAGCAGGTGCTATTCAGGGAACATGGGATACCGCCAAGACACAGATCAAAGCGGTGGTGAACAACGTGGTCTTTCCGGTAATCGACCTCATTCTTGCAGTGTGTTTCTTCGCTAAACTTGCGATGACGTACATGGATTACCGCAAGCATGGTCAGTTTGAATGGACCGGACCGGCGATTCTGTTCGCATCCCTTGTGTTCTCTCTGACCGCACCCCTCTATATCTGGGGTATCATCGGGATGTAACATGACAAAACTCATAACACCGGCAGGGGAATCCTACCTCTGCCGGGAAGGAGGTGATCGCCCGTGGAATGGGTAACGAACCTGATTTCCGGCATCGGCGACAGCATCAGTGAAGCCTTCACGAATCTGTGGAACACGATCTCAAGTTCGATATGGGATTTGTTCCTTCAATGGATTTACGAAGCTATCTACGGTGCCATCGGCGACTTTTTCACCATGATGGGAAGCATGGGCAGCAGCCTGTTCGACCTGCCGTGGGTGCAGGGGTATCTGAAACTGTTCAGCCTTTTCGGATGGGCATTGTTCCTCGCCGGAATGGTGGTGGCTGTCTTCGATACAGCTATCGAATACCAGTCAATGGGACACCTGAACATCAAACAGCAGGTCATGCCGATTATTTACGGATTCCTCGCGGTGAACCTATTCACTGTGGTACCCGTCCGGCTGTATAACCTGTGTATCACGTTGCAGAATGTTTTCAGCCATGACCTTGCCGGAATCCTTGGCAGTCACATGGCGGCGACCAATGACATCGGCGGGTTCGCTTATACGGTGCTGACCACACTCATGGGTGTACCGAACCTCTTGAATCTGTTCTTCATGATCGCGCTGGGCTATTGTGTGACGAAGATTTTCTTTGCCAACATCAAGCGAAGCGGAATTCTGCTGATCCAGATTGCGGTGGGAAGCCTGTATATGTTCTCGATCCCGAAAGGCTACACGGACGGATTCACAGGCTGGTGCAAGCAAATCATCGCACTGTGTCTGACGGCATTTCTGCAGATGACACTGCTGTTTCTCGGTCTGCTCACATGGCAGGAAAGTATTCTGCTGGCAATCGGCGTGATGCTGTCCGCCAATGAAGTGCCAAGAATCGCACAGCATTTCGGTCTGGACACCAGTATGCACGTTAATATGATGAGTGCTGTCCACACCACAACATCCGTGGTGAATCTGACAAAAGCAATCGCAAAGAAATGAGGGATGAATCTTGAACCAACAATATATCTATCCGCAGAATCTGAAAGCGGAAGCAAAACTGTGGCTGTGGAGCCTGCGGGATGTGGCAATCCTCGGAATCGCGCTGATTCTCTCCATCCTCGCCCTGTCGCAGATGAAATTTTTTCTCCCGCTGGCGGTGACACTGGTGTTCGCTTTTCTGACAATCCGTCTCGACGATCAGACAGTGCTGGATTTCATCGGCAGAGGATTCCGGTATTTTGTCAGCGCACAGCAGTATTATGAATGGCGGGAGCAGAGCGTCGGCAAGAGAATTGTGCTCGGGAAGGACGGTGATAAGTGATGAAAAAAGGCAATATTTCCACACAGGAATTGCTTGGTGTGAAGTCCTTCTCCCGCAACGGCATCCAGACGGACGGTCATGGCGAACTGGTGTACTTCATGATCACGCCCACGAATATCTCCGTCCTGTCCCGTGTCAGCATCGGGCAGAAGGTGCATCATCTTATGCAGCTCCTCTCCGCACAGCCGGATATCGAAATCGTCTGCACCGATGCCAGAGAAAACTTCGATGATAACAAGCTGTATCTGGATGACCGTGCGGAGAACGAACCGAACAAAAAAGTCCGTGATCTGCTCCTGCGGGACAAGGCGTTCCTTGATGACATTCAGCTTCAGATGTCCACGGCGCGGGAATTTCTGTTCGTGGTACGGCTGCGGAATGAGTCGGATGAACAGTCTTTTGCCAATCTGAACCGGATTGAGAAGCTGATCAACGAGCAGGGCTTCGACTGCAAACGTGCAGAACGGGACGATGTGAAGCGGATTCTGTCGCGGTACTTTGGGGTTGGACAGACGGATACGCCGATTGATGATACGGATGGGGAGACTGTGGTGCAGAAGTGGGTGATTCCGGATTGAGATGCAAATAATTGTTATTGGTGATAATTTTTATATAACACAAATGGAAGTTTGAGAGAAGATTTAAATTAAAAAGATACTGTCGCATTTTTTGCTAGTTTAAAATAGAGACCGCGAAAAATTTTGTGTAAAGTATGAATAAATACTTCCAATCAGACAAAACTCAAAGCAAGAGCAAAACCTGAAAGGAAGTATTTTTCATGGAAAAAGCAAGCAAAGAACTCTTACGCGATTTCGTCAACAGTCAGCACTTCACCAACACCACCGACATCCTGAACAGCATGA
>JBGVOJ010000312.1:0-4720 GCA_045126415.1 Eubacteriales bacterium
CCCCCCCCCCCCCCCCCCCCCCCCCCCCCCCCCCCCCCCCCCCCCCCCCCCCCCCCCCCCCCCCCCCCCCCCCCCCCCCCCCCCCCCCCCCCCCCCCCCCCCCCCCCCCCCGAACCTCCCCCTCACCAGAACGCCACGTTGTCGATGATGACGGTGTAGAATGGGGAGTCGTGGATGACGTCCGGTTCGAGGAGTTCGAAGTGGAGGGCGCCGCCGGTGGGGTCTGCGCCGGATTCCGCGCTGCGGAAGGCGTCGGTACACAGGCGGTATTCCTGTTCGTAGGATGGAATGGGGGTGTCTGCGGGCGTGAAGGCGTCCCATGCGGCGAGGACGGCGGCGGCGGTGTCCGGATAGCGGTCGTCTTCCACGCGGTTGAGGATGACGGCGGTCATTCCGACGCGGGCGGCATAGGAAATTTCCTGTCCGGCACATTCCTGCGCCATGGCACGGATGAGGTATTCCGCGTCTTCGGGCTGGATGATGAGGGGCATATTTTTTTCTCCGTTCTGCTGGATTTCGCAAAAGAAAAAGCCGTACGGTATGCGTATACGACTTTTCTGTATTTTTATTGTGCGGCAGGCAGCGGGGAATTATTTATGAATCGCTCTGGGAATATTTTTTCGAAAGCTGATGAAAACCGACAAAGCAGTGCGTGATGATGCCGATGTACAGGCCGAACAGGGCGTACAGCAGTCCGAACAGGATGTATTCGAACGGCCCCATATGTGTGATACCGAGACGGAGGATGTTGATGACGTTCGGCAGCATGCAGCAGAGGAAAATCACGAGAACGGGGATCATGCGTTTGGTAAAAATGCGGCGCATCATGTCCACTTTGGATGCGTTGTCGCTGAAAATTTCGGTATCAGCTTCGGACGCGGACTTGCGGAAATAGCTGAATTCGTTGAGATCCTGCAGATATTCCCAGCCGTAGTCCTCGAACATCCGGATGTAGTCCCGCTTTTTGTCGGCGGTCATCGGATTGAAGTCGATACGGTAGACGACGTCCTCCGGCTCGCATTTCTCGAAATGGTAGATGCCGGGAAGGGTGACATGGGTAAATTTCCAGCCGTTTTTGTGCATGTCGCGGAGATATTCTTCTTCTTTTTCGTAGTCGGGAAGCAGGAAATAGTGAAATTCCCGAAGGGTGTTGTTATTGTTCATACGGTTCTCCTATGCTGTTTTTGTACAGGCGTTCGATGCGTTTCATTTCCATGGCGAGAATCTCCCGCCCGAGCTCCGTGATGCGGTAGAGCCGCCGTTTTTCCTCCTCGCGGACAAAGGAGATAAGCCCATCCTTTTCCATTTTGGACAGCGTTCCGTACATGGTGCCGGGGCTGATCGTGATTTCGCCGCCGGTCATGTCACTGACTTTTTTGCCGATGCTGTAGCCGTGCATCTCCTCCTGCAGGCAGAAAAGGATGTAGAAACCCGTTTCTGTCATGGGGAGGTAGATCCGTCTGAGTCGTTCTTCCATAAATTGCTCCGTATATTTCGGTTCGATATATCGTGCTTCGATGTATATATTATATCGCACTTCGATATATTTGTCAATAGGGAGAAGATATTTTTGAAAAGTCGTTTTTCCGGTATAGAAAATTCAAAAAAATTGTAATTTCCTCTTGCAATTTATCCAAAAATATGGTATGCTATAGCGCATAAAGCGCATAGAATAAACGTAAAACAAAGACAAACGAAGTTTTCAGAAACTGGTTTCCGGGAACGGAATGTACAGGGACTGAAAATGGATGTGTCTCTGGAGAACGCCGAGTTTCCGGGAGTATCCGGAATAAGTCGGCTGCCGAAGGGGCAACGCGGATTCCGCCGAATCTCTCAGGCAAAAGGACAGAGGTTAACCCACCCCACCGCTTCCTCAACTGCGGTATCTGGGCTATCGCCTGCATACTTTTCTCCGGAGTCGTCTTTCGTGACGGCTCTTTCCTTTTCTCTTTTTTATTATTTTTTACGGAGGAAGCATCATGGATCTTCTTTTAAAAATTGTTCAGACCATTAATGTGTACCTGTCGGACTACATTCTGATCATCCTGCTGATCGGCGTTGGTCTGTTCTACTCGGTCAAAACCCGCTTTGTGCAGGTTCGCTGCTTCGGCGAAGGCATGCGTAAAGTATTCGGCAACATTTCGCTTCACGGCGGCTCCGCCAAGGGTGGAATGAGTTCCTTCCAGGCACTTGCAACCGCGATTGCCGCACAGGTCGGTACGGGGAATATCGTCGGTGCCTGCGGTGCGATTCTCGTCGGCGGCCCCGGTGCAATCTTCTGGATGTGGATCATCGCATTCTTCGGTATGGCAACGATCTACGCCGAAGCGGTTCTCGCGCAGAAGACGCGCAGAGTTTCCTCGGACGGTACTGTTTCCGGCGGTCCGGTTTACTACATCATGCACGCGTTCCCGAACAAGTTCGGTAAATTCCTTGCGACCTTCTTTGCGGTCGCAGCGGTTCTTGCACTCGGCTTCATGGGTGCGATGGTACAGTCCAACTCCATGGCGGAAGCCTGCAATACCGCATTCGGCGTTCCGACGTGGGTTGTCGGTATCGTTGTAGCGGCGATTTCCGCGTTCATTTTCATCGGCGGTGTCAAGAGAATCGCTTCCTTCACGGAAAAAGTGGTTCCGATCATGGCATGTCTCTACCTCGTCGGCGGTCTGATTCTTCTCGTCTGCCGTATCCAGTACATCCCCGAATCCATCGGTATGATCTTCAAGTATGCGTTTGTTCCGCAGGCGATTATCGGCGGCGGTATCGGTTACGCGCTCAAGACGGCCATCAGCCAGGGTGCGAAGCGCGGTCTCTTCTCCAACGAAGCCGGTATGGGTTCCACCCCGCACGCACATGCACTTGCAAACGTCGAAGACCCGCACGATCAGGGTGTTGTAGCGATGATCGGTGTGTTCATTGACACGTTCATTGTTCTTACGATGACGGCGATGACCGTTATCTCCACGCTGTACGCAGGCGGCGGTCCTCTTGCTGACATGGTCAACACCGGGGTTCCGGAAGGTATCTCCAAGACGAACATGTCCCAGCTTGCGTTCTCCAGCATTTTCGGCAATGCGATCGGCAACGGTTTTGTTGCGGTATGTCTGTTCTTCTTTGCCTTCTCGACGGTTATCGGCTGGAACCTCTTCGGCCGCACGAACATGAACTACCTCTTCGGCAAGAAGTCCAACCTCATTTACTCCATCATTGCACTTGTCTTTGTATTCCTCGGTTCCATTCTGTCCAACGACCTTGTATGGGAACTTACGGATATGTTCAACCAGCTGATGGTTATTCCAAACGCGATTGCGCTGTTTGCGCTTGCGAAGCTGGTTTCCGGCAAGAGAGAGAAGAAATAAAGTTTTCTTAGAAGGAAGAAAAACGCACCTTACGGTGCGTTTTTCAATTTATGCCACTGCGCGTGGCGACGCCAAAGAGGCTCGGTCGCGAGCCACTCTGGACTCTCGGCGACCAGGGGGTTCCCCCCATAAGCGGGAACTTAAGCAAAAAAGAGTCCATACACAAGGTCAATGTGGTATAATAAGTTTGCACACAAAAAACACCACAGGACGATGAATATGGACAAACTATATTATACACAGACCGGGAGAGAAAATCAAGAGATTGAAGAAAGGATCATAGAAATCCAGAAAAAATGTATCGAACAATTGAAAGGTTCTCCCTGTATTCAAAGAAAACGCATCCTTACAGACGAACACCATCTGCTCATAGCCATGATCCGTTATATCTTCTGTAAATTGTCGTTTCAGAGACTTTCCGATTTCATGGCCCGGAATTACGGGATCGTCATGTCCGATACCGCATGGAAGAAACAATTCAAGAAATGTGCGGTATGGTTCCTTCAAATTGCAAAAAAACTGTTTTCCGAAGAACTCAGCAGACATCCGAACGGAAAAACCATTCTGAATTATGCGAAAGTCTATGCGGTCGATGCTACTGAATTCCTCAGGAAGGACAGAAAAATACCAATATCCGCATTCATACCACCTATTCCCTGACACAGAACTGCGTGACCGAAACCGTCATTTCCGACAACCATACAGCAGAAAGTATCCTGCATACCACTTTGGAAAAAGGTTCCCTTTATCTTGCTGACCGCGGTTACGGCAGGGCGACTCAGTTTGCAGCACTTCTGGAAGCGGGAGCGGATTTCATTATTCGTATTGCTCCCACGAATATCCGGCTGTATACCGATGAAACCTGCAGAAACAGAGTGGAGTTTTCTGCACTTCTGTCCGGGAGTGCAGCGGAGCGGTTGTCTCTGCACTGTTGGTTCCGTGTTCGAAAAAAGGTATATCCGCTGAGAATTACGGCATCCAGAATTCCTGAAGAACAGACAGAGGCAGCTGAAAAACGGGTTCGTGCGAAGGCAAGCAAGTCCGGGCGAAAAATTCTGGAAACAACGATTCTGTTCTGTCGTTGGGTTGTTCTGGCATCTTCTCTGCCGACAGCGATCAGGGGACGGGATTTATTTCATGTATATCGTCTGCGCTGGCAGGTCGAATTGTTTTTCAAACGGTGTAAATCTCTGCTGAATTTCCACAAACTGCGAAAATCCAATTCGGACTATTTGTTTGCGGTGGCTTCTGATTTTCTGGCGATTGTTTATCTGGTTTCTTCTCTTGTATTGCGGTTTTCGGAACTTTTTTCCCTCACCTCTCTTTTTGATTCGTTTTCTCTTGCTCTTTTTTCTCTCTTT
>JBGVOJ010000313.1:0-2860 GCA_045126415.1 Eubacteriales bacterium
CTCCAGCCAGATATCATAGTTCACCGAGTCAATCCCCGCCGGGATATCAAACTGCAGACACATTCCGTCAACAGGCGACGTCAGGTATGCACCCGTGGAAAGCACTGCCGCCGTCTTCACATCGGAACGACCGGATTTCGGTGCGTACTTCAGTTCCGCATCTACACATCCGAGTACTTCTTCATCCGATTTGACATACAATGTATAACTGTTATACAGTTGACCCGCATCCGACACATCTGCCGCATTTTCATATACCGCCGCAGCGTTTCCGTCTTCATCCGTCAGTGTCAGAACGGGAGCCGCAGAATCCGTATATATAATAGGAAGGATTTCCGTACCGTCTGCCATAATTTCCGTTCGCGCATTGGCGGTCTGCCGCTTACTTGTATTTGTGAGGATCATATTGCCGCAGATGGTGCTGAGCCATGCATCATTGTCGGTCAGTTCCCAACAGGATTCGTTTTTCTCAGCTGCCAGACGGATATCCACGTTATCGTCCACACCGTTTGGAATCTTGACACTATACTGCAGACGATTGAATGTATACGATTCTACAAGACCGTTGGTGGAATCCATTTGAGTGGCTTCATACAAAGCTGTATTATCTTTGTATACACCGTACAGATTTGCATTCACGACTTTATTCCCGACATTCACCCGGATCTGCGATGCTGTTCTTCCGCCGTTTGGTGAATACATATACTGATTGAAATAGAGATCAATATACAGGACATCGCCCTCTTTTACAGACCCCTGTACGGAGTTTGTACGGTGATACTCTCCCTCCGAATCCCGAATCTGTGCGTAAGAGTATTTGACCGCGTTGATTCGCGGAATATATCCGCTGATGATGACACTGGCATCCGACTGCGTCTTCGTCTTGCCGGTACTGTCCAGCGCATTTCCCGCAAGGTCGGTGATATAGGAGGGATTGCAGTTCAGAGACAGACTGAAATTTCCTGCGCTGATCTGCTGATTCCGGTCGTCACGTACCTCCGTGGTAAACGTCACCGTCTGCGTATAGTCCGAATACGCAGACACTTTGAACGTATCCAGCCCGGAGCCGTTCAGAGAAAACGCCGAGTCGTAATTTTCGACGCGGATCGGCTCGGAAAATACGACTTCCACCGTAACCGTATCGCCTGCGGTATAATTTTTATTATAACCGTTATCTTTTACCGTGATACTCTCAATTTTCGGGGATGTTATATCACGGATGTAAAATTCAGGGTTGGCAAAACGCGCATGGTTCTTATCATCGACCAATGCACCCGATGCACCTTCCGTCGCCCCGAGATCAAGCTCGAAATGCGTGAAGCTGTCGTCATCCTTCAAAGTGACCCAAGCGAGAGTCTGTGCATGAAAGGTCGCTTTTTTCACATCCGTACTGATCTTTTTTTCGGCATCCGCAATCCGCGCACCGGACTTTGCCTGAGCAATACGCATCCAGACCTGTCCGGCGTTTTTTCCCGCCTGCGTGTCGTAATATCCGTCATAACGTCCGCCGATCTGCAGCGTATTCGCCGATGTAATGAGAGTGTCCAGCACCTCCATCTGCTCCGTGCTCGGATACCAGTTGAGATATCTGTGCCACGAATCGGCAACTTCAAAATCACTCGAACGATAGTAGTTATGTCCTTCGGGATAATAGGATCCGCTGCCAAGATACTGTCCGTATTCGCTGTATCTGCTGGAGGTAATATGATTTGACGATTCCGTCTTGAAATTCATTGCCAGCGTAGCATCTTTCTGCATCGAGCCATTGTGCTCGAAATCTTTTGTCTGTAATTTCAAACCATCCACTGCATTCGACGGGAACAAGGTCTCAGTCACAGACGCTGCTTCCGCTTTCTGCACCAATCCGCCGGACGGTGCAAGCAGTCCGCAGACCAATGCTGCCGTCAGCCAACCGGTTATCCATCTTTTTTTCATTCCCATAAGCCTTCTCCTGTTTTTGATGATATAATACCCGCGGACAAAACAAACACACCATTTAAGTATGGTACAATAATAACAAATCCGAAAGGTTATTGTCAATATATTCTATAAAAAAATTTGAATTTGATGTAGATAAAATTGATTTCCGTGGTTTTACAATTCATCCACTTGACAAACCGTTTCATCTGTGTTATATTTATACTCACATTAAACTACTATTCATATAGGAGAATACAGCGATGACTCTGTACCAAAAACTGCTCTCGGGACTGCTCCTGTGTACAGCAGCATATTCTCTGCATACGCCTGTTTTCGCAGCGGAAGATATAATCACAATCTTCTACACCAACGACATTCACACATACATAGCCAATAACATCGGCGACGGAAATGAAAACGGACTCACGTATTCCAGGCTGGCTTCTCTCCGCGACAGCGCGGACAATGCACTCCTCGTTGACGCGGGCGACCACATTCAGGGAACTGCCTACGGTGGAATGGACGACGGCGCCACAATCATCCGGCTGATGAACGCTGCGGGATATGATCTTGCAACGCTTGGCAATCATGAATTCGACTACGGAATGCAGCGTTGTCTGCAGGTTATCGAAGATGCCGATTATCCGTACGTCTCCTGCAATTTCCGTCATGAGGCCGACGGCGTAAGCGGCGAAACCGTACTCGACAGTTACAGGATTCTCGAATCCGGCGGCAAAAAAATCGCATTGATCGGAATTACTACTCCGGAAACATTCACATCTTCCACACCGGCTTATTTCCAGAACGAAGACGGTGAATATATCTATACCATTTCCGGCGGCGAAGACGGTTCCCTGCTGTATAATGACGTACAGACCGCGATTGATTCTGCAGAAACCGAAGGGGCTGACTATATCATCGCAGTGGGACATCTCGGCGT
>JBGVOJ010000314.1:0-7945 GCA_045126415.1 Eubacteriales bacterium
TCGCGCGGGACCTCTTATGAATCACCCGCGCCAGAGGCGTTCCACCTCTGGACACCCCCTCAACGGGCAGTTGAGTGGTGGAGAATACGACGGCAACATGGCTTCCGTCCGTATGGGAAGTAGATTAGGCTAACCGCAAAATTAAAACTGACGTTCCGTCAACAAAATACCGTTCCCCTTTTGCCCGCGGTTAGCATAAATAAAAACGAGAGATTTTCGACCAGCGATATCGAAAATTAACGGACAGTTTTTCTGTATTTGATAAAGTAAAACGTGCAATTTGCCAAGCCGGAAATTCATAAAGGGGCGGCGCTTGAGCCCGGAGGTTCACGAAGTGAAACTCCATTGTGCAGCCGTCCGCGTAGGACATAAAATTGAAAAACGCCCATCGGGCGTTTTTCTTCCTATTAGTATTACGAAAAATTTATATTACAACGAGATTTCATGAAGAAGAAAGAACAATACAACAACCAATCCATTACATCGTTAAAAGGACCGGACCGCGTGCGGAAACGCCCTGCGGTTATTTTTGGATCGGACGGTCTGGAAGGCTGTGAACATTCCGTTTTCGAAATCCTCTCCAACTCCGTCGATGAGGCGAAAGAGGGCTTCGGAAGCGTTATCAATATCACCGCGTACCGCGATAAGTCCATCGAAATCGAAGACTTCGGACGCGGTATCCCCGTCGGCTGGAATGAAGCCGAACAGCGCTGGAACTGGGAGCTTGTCTACTGTGAACTCTATGCCGGCGGTAAGTACGACAACAACTCCGACGGTTCGGCGTATGAGTATTCGCTCGGTCTCAACGGGCTTGGTGCCTGCGCGACCCAGTATTCCAGTGAATTTTTCGAAGTACGGTCGTATGACGGTACCAATGTCTCCGAAATTCACTTCGAAAAGGGCGAACCCGTGACCGAACTTATGGTTCGTCCGCTTGAACGGAAGGAAAAACGCACCGGTACGGTGCAGCGGTGGCGTCCCGACCTTGACGTTTTCACCGAGATCGACATCCCGCGCGAGTATTTCTCCGATATGCTCAAGCGGCAGGCGGTCGCCAACCCCGGTATCCGCTTCGTCTTCCGCTGGGAAGTCGCGGAACCGCCGGTAACGGATGAGGTTCCCGCGAAAAAGTCGAAAAAGTCCGACAAGCCCGAACAGTATTTCGAAACCGAAGAATTCTACTACGAAAACGGCATCGCGGACTATATCGCAGAGGTTGCCGGCGATACGGCGGAAACCAAAATCGCACAGTTCCATCTGGAAACCAAAGGCCGCGACCGCGAGGATATGAAGGACTACAAATTCATCGTGGACGTGGCGTTCACGGTGTCGAAAACCGTGCATATGCTCGAGTATTACCACAATTCCAGCTTCCTCGAACACGGCGGCTCGCCCGAACGTGCGGTCAAGACGGCGTTTGTTTATGCCATCGACAAGCGGCTCAAGGCGACCGGAAAATATAATAAAAATGAAGCAAAAATCACATTCCAGGACGTTGAGGACTGCCTTGTTCTCGTGAGCAACGGCTTCTCGACGCAGGCGTCCTACGCAAACCAGACGAAAAAGGCGATTACCAACTCGTTCATTGCGGAAGCCATGACGGACTTCCTCAAGGAACAGCTCGAGTATTTCTTCGCGGAAAATCCCATGGACGCGGACAAAATCTGCGCGCAGGTTCTGGTCAACAAGCGTTCCCGCGAACAGGCGGAGTCGACGCGTCTGAATCTCAAGAAGAAACTCGCGTCTTCCACGGATGTAGCGAGCCGTGTGGAAAAATTCGTCGCGTGCCGCTCGAAGGATCCGGACGTGCGCGAACTGTACATCGTGGAAGGTGACTCCGCGATGACATCGTGCAAACTCGCGCGTGACGCGGAATTCCAGGCGATCATTCCCGTCCGCGGGAAGACGCTGAACTGCATGAAGGCGACGTACGACCGCATTTTCAAGAGCGATATTATCGTTGATCTGCTGCGCGTCATCGGCTGCGGCGTCGAAATCCAGACAAAAAACAAATCCGATATGGTTCCCTTTGACATGGCGAACCTGCGCTGGTCGAAGATCATCATCTGTACCGATGCGGACGAAGACGGTTTCCAGATCCGCACGCTTCTGCTGACGCTGTTCTACCGTCTCCTGCCGACGCTGCTGAAGGAAGGCAGAGTCTATATTGCGGAATCCCCGCTGTACGAAATCACGCCGGCAAAAGGCGAGCCGCTGTTTGCGTACAACGAACCGGAAAAAGCGGAAATCGTGAAAAAACTGGAAGCATCGAAGACGAAATATACCCTCCAGCGTTCGAAGGGGCTCGGCGAAAACGAAGCACAGATGATGTCGAAAACGACGATGAACCCCGCGTCACGCCGTCTGATCCGCGTGACTCCGGCGGATGCCGCCGCGACCGCGCGGATGTTCGAGCTGATGCTCGGCGACGACCTCGCGGGACGCAAGAAGTACATTGCCGAACACGGTGCGGAGTATCTGGCGGTAGCCGACATCTGAGGGGGCAACCGCTTCGCGGTTAAAGGTAGAAAAACGCCTGACGGCGTTTTTCAAAAATTATGCCCCTGCGCGGGGCGGCGCCTAAGTGGAGGTCACTACGTGACCTCCGCCGGTCGCGGTCCTCTTAGGAATCTCCACGACCAAAGGCGTTCCCCCTTTGGAAACTCCCTCAACGGGCAGTTGAATGGTGGTGAATACGACGGCAACATAGCTTCCGTCCGTATGGGAAGTAGATTAGGATAACCGCAGGGGCTAAAATTCACGTACGGAGAACAAAATACCGTTACCTTTTTGCCCGCGGTTAGCCCAATAAAAAATGAGCGATTTTCGATTACTGTATCTATGAACGAACGGACAGTTTTCAGCATTTGATAAAGGAAACACCACCCTTATAAGGCGGGGTGATTCACAAGAGAGCTTCGCCGGAGACACGAAGTGTCTCCACAAGTCCTCTTGTGCGCCGCCCGCGTAGGGCATAAAATTGAAAAATGACCGTCAGGTCATTTTTCTTCCTTATTAATAAAAACGAATAATCTGCAATTACATAAATTCTATCAGGAGGATAAAGAATTATGAAGAAATCTACACTCCACCTCCACCCCGCGTTCACCGTGGGTGATGTCGACCCCCGCATCTTCGGGTCGTTCATCGAACACCTCGGCCGCGCTGTGTACCACGGCATTTACGAGCCCGGCCATCCGACGGCGGATGACGAGGGTTTCCGCGGCGACGTGATCGACATGGTGAAGAAGCTCGGTGTGCCGATCATCCGTTACCCGGGCGGAAACTTCGTTTCCGGCTACAAGTGGGAAGACGGTACCGGCGACAAGTCGAAGCGTCCGCGCAGACTCGAACTGGCGTGGGGTGTGACCGAAACCAACGAAGTCGGCATCGACGAGTTCCAGAGCTGGTGCAAAAAGGCGGATTCGCAGGTCATGATGGCCGTCAACCTCGGCACGCGCGGTCCCGAAGAAGCGCGTCAGCTGGTGGAATACTGCAACCATCCGGGCGGAACCGAATATTCTGACCGCCGCCGTGCGAACGGTTTCGAAGAACCCTTCGGCATCAAGGTATGGTGCCTCGGCAACGAAATGGACGGCCCGTGGCAGATGGGCGCGAAGACCGCGACGGAATACGGACGCATCGCGGCGGAAGCGGCGAAGCTGATGAAGTGGACCGACCCGTCGATCGAACTGGTGGCATGCGGTTCGTCCGGCTACGGGATGTGCGGCGACTGGGAAGCGGAAGTTCTGCGTCACGTTTACGACCACGTGGACTATCTCTCCCTGCACAACTACTACGGCAATCCGAACAATGACACGCCGTCCTTCCTTGCGTGCAACCTCGAAATGGACACCTTCATAGGGACGGTATGCGGCATCGCGGACTACATCAAGAAGATCAAGCGTTCCAGAAAGACGATGTACCTGTCGTTCGACGAATGGAACGTATGGTTCCACAGCCACGGTACACCGTTCGAAAAGTGGTCGGTTGCTCCGCCGCAGCTCGAGGACATCTACAACTTCGAAGACGCCCTTGTCGTCGGCTGTCTGCTGATGACCCTGCTCCGCCACTGTGACCGCGTAAAGATGGCGTGCCTCGCGCAGCTTGTGAACGTCATCGCGCCGATCATGACGGAAAACAACGAAAACGGCGGCCGCTGCTGGGCGCAGACGATT
This sequence comes from Eubacteriales bacterium, assembly GCA_045126415.1. Lineage (GTDB taxonomy): Bacteria > Bacillota > Clostridia > Oscillospirales > CAG-272 > UMGS1696. The sequence continues at coordinate 4,179 of JBGVOJ010000314.1, forward strand.
TTCTATCCGTTCATGTATATGTCCCAGTACGGACGCGGCAAGGTTCTCGACACCCGCGTGATCTGTGACACGTATTCGACCGACCGTGTGAAGGATGTTCCCTACGTGGAATCCCTCGCCGTTCTGCACGAAGACACCCGCGAACTGGATATTTTTGCGGTCAACCGTTCCCTCGAGGAAGGCAGCGAATTCACCGCCGATCTGTCGGCATTCGCGGAAAAAGCGGAAATCATCGAACACGTTGTGCTCTGTCACGACGATCTGAAGGCGATCAACACGGCGGATCATCCGGACAATGTGGTTCCGGAAGCTTCCGGCGACGCGCAGATCTGCGGCACGACCGTGAAGGCGACCCTCGGCAAGCAGTCCTGGAATATGAACCGGGTAAAGCTGGTTTAAAATGAATTTTTTTGGGGAAACTTTTTTGAAAAAAAGTTTCCCCAAAACCCCTTTCAAAAAACTTCAAACTAATATAAACAACAAGGTGCAGTGCAAATCGATCACAAATTTGCACTGCACCTTGTTGTTTCATTTGTTTGAAAGTTTTTGCGGAGGGGTTCGGGGAGGTGGTTTTTTCAAAAAGCACCTCCCCGGTAAATATCACTCACTTCTCAGAGCCTCAACAGGATCCTTTTTGGCAGCAAAACCGGCCGGGATCAGACCGGCAATGAGTGTGAGGGTCATGCTGATGAGGATCAGAGCCACGCCGCCTGCTAAGGGGAGACGGGCGAGGTTGGAGATGTCGGTGAGGTGTTTGATGATGAGGTTGGCGGGGATGCAGAGGAGGAGGGTCACGACGATGCCGATGGTGCCGGACGTCAGACCTACGAGGAGGGTTTCGGCGTTGAAGACGCGTGAGATGTCACGCTTGGATGCGCCGATTGCGCGGAGGATACCGATTTCCTTGGTGCGTTCGAGAACGGAGATGTAGGTGATGATGCCGATCATGATGGAGGATACGACGAGAGAGATCGAGACAAACGCGATCAGGACGTAGGAGATTACGTTGATGATTGTCGAGATCGAGGACATCATGAGCGCGACGTAGTCCGTGTAGTTGATGATGTCTTCTTCACGGCCGTCCGCAGTGCACTGACGGTTGTATTCCGCGATGATTTCCGCGATTCTGTCCTTGTCTTCGAACGTGCGCGCATAGATGTTCACCGAGGTCGGGGACGTCTTGTCGTTGTAGCCGAGCAGGCTCAGGTTTCTTTCATACGTGGAGTCCGAGAACCACGCCGGCATATATTCCTCAAAATCCGCCGCGACCGTTTCGTCCGGCAGGGTTTCCAGCATGGCGTCAAGCTGCGCCGCCAGTTCGTCCGTCGACAGCGTGCCGAGCTGCGTTTCGATTTCCGCCGCGTACGCCGCTTTCACCTGCGCCGTCACGATCGACAGTGCCGTCGCGGACAGGTCTTCTTCCGTCATCGACGCCATGTAGCCTTCGACCGCCGCCGCTTCCATGCCGCTCTGCTCGATCATCACGGTGCGGACCATTTCCGTTACCATTTCCGCAGGCATGGACGCAAGCTGCTGCATTGCCTGTGCCGCCGCGTCTTCGTCCGACATGGTCGACGCCTTCTTCGCGTAGACCGCCGCTTTGTCCGCGCTGCTCATCGCCGCGATTTCTTCCCGGATGTACGGCGCCATTGCCGCACCCGTCGGGATTTCCGTTGTGCCGTCGTCAAATTTCAGACCGGTCAGAATGTCCAGTGTTTCGTCCGCAAGCTGTGCCTTTACAACGTCCGCGGACGCCGTTTTTTCGAGGATATAGTCTGTCAGCTCCGACGTGTAGCCGATCGCACCCGACAGGGACGCCGCGACCGCTTCCGGATTCGGACGGACGATGCCCGCGATCTTCAGCTTCAGCGATTCCTCAATCTTCACTTTCATGAACGATTCGTTTTCGGCCATGTATTCAAACGTGCCGTCGTCTCTCTTGCGGAAACATTCGGACGGAAGAACCAGCGCGAATTCCCGGTCAAGGATCTCGTCAAACGCCCAGCTGTCGCTTTCCGCGTTGAAGTTTTCACCCGACATGACGGCGGACATCATTTCCTTCAGTTCTTCGTTGTCCTTGAAACCGAGCGCGTACAGGAACACGTCATTCACTTCGTTGTTCTGGTCGACCACGAGAACCACTTCGTCATACGAGGTCGGCCAGTGACCCGCGAGAACGTCGTACTGTTCCGCCATCAGCTCTTCGTTGTCGATCATTTCCTGCCAGATGCTAAGACCGGCGGAAGTCGACATCAGACTGCCTGCGGAGCCCATGCCGGATGCAGAAGCGGAATCCTCTTTGGCAGAGGACGAACCGCCCGTCATCCCCTCGAACATTCTGGAGGGGTTGAGCTGGGTAATACCGTCCACGGTGTCGGGCGAATAGATGTGCAGCGGAACATTGTAGCCGTACATGATCGTCGACGCGTATTCGGACATCCCGGATTCTTCGCTTTCAATGTATTCAATAAAAGCAGTGAGGTTGTTTTCGCGTACATCCGCGGACATCATGGTGTCCATGAGGTCGTACATCATGACGTTCGAGTACACGCGGCCTTCTTCATGCGCTTCCAGTTTGTCTTCGCGGGACTCGATCAGCGAAGTCATGAGTGAGGACATATCCACCGTTGACTGCTGGATGGAGATCGGATAGGTGGACAGTGTATCTTCCTGTACTTTTTCGATGTAGAGGTTGATCCCGTTCGAGAGCGACAGGATCAGTGCGATTCCGATGATACCGATCGAACCGGCGAACGCTGTAAGGAACGTGCGTCCTTTTTTGGTCATGAGGTTGTTCATGGACAGCGAAACCGCCGTGCCGAAGGACATCGAGGTCTTCCCCGCCTTGCCCGTGTCGGCTTCCGAAGGGGCATGGATTTCTTTCGCTTCGTCCTCTTCGGAATACGGGTCGGAGTCGGAGATGACGCGCCCGTCGAGCAGACGGATAATGCGTGTGGAATACTGATCGGCAAGTTCGGGGTTGTGCGTAACCATGATAATGAGCTTCTTTTCCGCGATCTTGCGGAGAATTTCCATGATCTGGACGCTCGTTTCGGAGTCAAGCGCACCGGTAGGTTCATCCGCGAGAAGGATGTCGGGGTCGTTCACGAGCGCACGCGCAATCGCGACGCGCTGCATCTGCCCGCCGGACATCTGGCTCGGCTTTTTCTTCAGCTGATCGCCGAGACCGACCGCTTCGAGTGCCTCGACCGCACGTTTTCTGCGTTCCGCGCGGGAAACACCCGACAGCGTGAGCGCGAGTTCGACGTTGGCAAGCACTGTCTGATGCGGGATGAGGTTATAGCTCTGGAACACAAAACCGATGGAATGATTGCGGTACGTATCCCAGTCATGGTCGCGGAAATCCGTCGTCGGAACCCCGCGCACGGCCATCTCCCCGGACGAATACCGGTCAAGCCCACCGATAATATTGAGCAGCGTCGTCTTCCCGCATCCGGACGGCCCGAGAATGGATACAAATTCGTTCGGCCGGAACGCGATCGACACTCCGCGCAGGGCAGCAACGTCGCCGGAAGGGTATGTCTTCGTAATATTGGTTAATCGCAGCATAACAAGCCTTTCAGATATTATAACAGTAGCATTTTATTGTACCCCTAAAACTGCCGCTGATTCTACTTCTAAATGTAAAGAAACGATAAACTACCGAAATATGTAATGCTGATTAAGAAACAGATTGTTCATTTTGGAACAGTGGGGGAGTGTGTGCAGGTTGTTAGGATAGGGGATACGGTCGCGTTTTGAAAAAA
>JBGVOJ010000315.1:0-2685 GCA_045126415.1 Eubacteriales bacterium
CGAAATGCTGAAGTTTCTTTATTTTTTGCTTTCTTTACTGGCACTACGGGTTAATTTATCTTGTTATGACTTTCACCTGTGTGCTTTAAGTCACTCAATCTTCAAACCGATCGAGAAATTCCTCTTTCAGCTCCATTAACACATCCATCCCCTTTTCGCCCATAAACGGCAGATGTGCCGCACGCTGAGTTTTGGAAACAAACGGTGCACTGATCAGTGTCGCGTAATTTTCCTTTCCGCAGAACTGCATCATTTCGTCACTGCCGAGACACCACTGCCCGCGAAGGGTTTTGAACAAGTCAAGCCGTTCCTTCTCTTTGGCGATATATCGTACGGAAGCGTCTGCATTTCCGATCGCCTTGAGCGAGTGACTGCAAACCATAGTTTCCGTTTCGATATTCATTTCGCTGAGCGCATTCCGGAATCCGAGAATTGTGTCATAATCTCCCTGAACCGCAGCTTTCTGTTTTTTCTGTCCCATCATGCCCATTCCCGTGGGGCCGCCCATCGGTGTCAGACGCATGATTTTCTTTTTCAGCCGTTCAACGAGAACCGGATGGATCTCCTTCCCGAGAATCGCCGCGATTTCTTCCAGCCATGCAAGTGTTCCGCTGTAGCCGTAGGGAGTACCGTAAACATACGGGGTACCGCATTTTTCTTTCAGAATTCCCGCCGCTTCGACTGCTTCGTTGCGCAGAACAAGATTCAGCTCCGCACCGCCCATCGCTTCAATATCTCTTACATCGCATTCCAGTCCCATGACGCAGCCGCATTCATATCCGAATGCTTCCCGCATGAGATTCTGAATTTCCCACACGTCACTTCGAACACGGTACGAACCTGCCGATGCACCGAGAATATTGTACGTTTTTTCTTTCCGTGCGGCGGGTTTGACCACCTCGTTAGCCAGCATACGGTAAACGGAGCGCAGACCGTAGGTATAATCACCCCGGAAGCCGCCTTCCTCAAAGGAAATCAGCCGTGCGTCTACTTTGTCCTGCATATAGTGACACACACCGGCAATGTCGGTACCGATCACGGCAATCACAGCTGCCGCCACAACAAAAATGATCTCCGGATGATAGGCTTCGTCCAGTTCGAGAATGGCATTTTCCAGACGGGACACATCGCCCATAATCACGTCATCTTCGCTGATATGCGTGGTGAACAGGGATTTTCCCAGTTCCAGTCCGAGACTGCTGTAAAGTCCACCGCCGAAATGCGTGGTTCCCGCCGGACCGTATTCCAGTACAACCGCATTTCCGATGGGCATCAGCGACCAGATGATCGCCATGCGGTCGGACGGCGCGGGATAAAATCTGCAAAGGCTCATCTTGTCACACCTCCTCTCATGCCGCCGTTTTGCATCATGCCTGCTTCTTTATCCGCCAGAAGGAATGCGTCGATTACCATACCGCAGACTTCAAATCCGAGGGTACTGTACGCCTGCATCATGCGGACAGTGGCAATTTCGTTTTTACGGAGTTCTATTTGATTTCCTGCACCGATATTGAAATCGGGTTTCAGAAGCGGATACAGATAACCGATGGCACCGAGATTCGCACTGCGGGTCACATACGGATCGCAGACTGTCAGCAGATTCTTACGGAATTCCGTGCTGTCGTCATCGAGGTCGGAAATCTGAAGGAGCAGCGGCTTCACGCCGAGACGATTTGCCATGAATTTGTGCAGTTCGTAATTGCACAGTGCCGTATTGCCGCTGATGTAGGTCTTACCGGTGAGAATCTCTTTCGCCTGTTCGGTCTTTTCCGTCATTGCTTCGTACAGGCTGTCCAGCACCTTCGGAACGGGTTTGCCGAGAAGTGCATAGAGCTGTGCATAACTGATCCGGATGCGATCCGGATCGGAATACCGTTCAAACACCACATACGGTGTGCCGAACTGCTCCTCCATTGCCTTTGCCAGCGGCAGTCCCACCGGATGTACCACGATATTGCATTTAGCTCCCGGTGCAGTTCGGATTTCGTCCGCCGAAGCCTTCCCGGGAAGCATCAGACCGATTTCCGTGCCGGATTCCTTCAGGCAGCGGTACACTTCCGTCTTTGTAAAATCGCCCAGACGCAGACCGAGGACATTCACACGGTTTTCGATCCCCTGTGCTTCCATCGCGTCGATGCTGCCATCGAGGGTGTGTTCGATGCCGGGCAGATGGTCGTCCGTTTTGAAGTTTTCCGCATGAACCACGATGACCGGCAGTTCGTACTGTGCTTCATATCCCATCGCCATTGCATCAATGTCGTCGCCGATGACTTCCACCACACAGGTGGTGACAAGGTACACCATTTTCGGATTGAATTCCTCCATCAGTTCCGCAAACGCTTCGTCCATCTTTTCCTGACAGCCGAAGGTCACGTCATGCTGATCCAGCACCACCGAAACGATCCGGCAACCGCCTGCTTTCATCGCACCGCCGGACGTGGCAAGCTGGGTATAATACGCACATTCGTCGGGGCCGATCACCACCATCACCGAATCGTCGATCTCCTTGATGGTAAGCATCGCGCCCATCAGCGGGCAGTGGTAGCCCGGAAACAGCGCATAGGAAAGCGGCTTTACCTGTTTCATATTTGCCGCTTCGCTGAGACGCTTCATTTTCTGAAGCATTTTGGTTCCGTCAAGTCCCATATATATCCTTTCTGCACATAAGGGTGAGCATTCCCCCCC
>JBGVOJ010000316.1:0-5102 GCA_045126415.1 Eubacteriales bacterium
CCGCCGCAGGCATTCCGCCGTCGCAGAGAGCTTTTGCCAGTTCCGCCGCACGACCGGCATCGGAAATCTTAATAACCGGCACAATGCCGGTTTCCCGCAGAGTATTTTCTAAATCAAACATAAAAAATACCTCTCACAAAAAACGAACATTCCGGTATGCCAGAATCCACACCGGAAAACTCAAAAATTACAGATAAACCAAATCCCTTTCACAGATTGAAGGGTTTTGGAAGGGGTTCGGGGAAACCTTTTTCCTCAAAAAAGGTTTCCCCGAGAAAAAATTACTTACAGAAAGCAGCAAAAGCGAGGTGTGCTTCGTAGAGGTCGGACTTGGAGATGCATTCGAAGGGAGCGTGCATGGAGAGAACCGGTACGCCGATGTCGACGGTGTCGATGTTCTGGTTGGAGATATACTTTGCAACCGTGCCGCCGCCGCCCTGGTCAACCTTGCCGAGTTCTGCGGTCTGCCAGATAACGCCCGCGTCGTCGAAAATCTTGCGGACAAATGCAACGTATTCCGCAGAGGTGTCGTTGGTGCCGCCCTTGCCGCCGGAACCGGTGTACTTGGACAGACCTACGCCGCAGTGCAGGAGAGAAGAGTTGCGTCTTTCGAAAACTTCCGCGTAGTTCGGGTCGTAGCATGCCGTAACGTCAGCGGAGAGACACTTGGAGTTCATACGAACTACGTTTGCGTTGCCGTTCAGGTTCTTTGCGAGTTCGTCGATGAGGTCAACAAGCAGGCAGCACTGCATACCGGAAACACCGTCGGAACCGGTTTCTTCCTTGTCGGCGAGAACCGCGATGTTGGTGTGAACGGAATCCTTCGTTTCCATAAGAGCGGTGAGAGCCGGGTAGGAGCATACGCGGTCGTCGTGGCCGTATGCCCCGATGAGCCAGCGGTCAAGACCAACGTCCACTGCGTTCTGTGCGGGAACGATGGAGAGTTCTGCGCTCATGAAGTCGGGTTCGGTGATGCCGTACTTTTCGTGGAGCATGATCATGACGTTGAGCTTGGTCTTTTCGTCGGCGGGGGTAACCTTGCCGTCTTCTTCAATGTAGGGGGAGGTTGCCATCACGATGTTCAGACCTTCGCCGGAGAACGCGGAGCCGAGAGGACGGCTGTTCTGGTCCTTTGCGAGGTGCGGGAGCAGGTCGGTGATGCAGAATACGGGATCGCCCGCTTCATCACCGATTCTTACGTTTACGGTCGTGCCGTCTGCCTTGGTCACAACGCCGTGCAGAGCAAGGGGAAGGGTCGCCCACTGATACTTGCGGATGCCGCCGTAGTAATGGGTCTTGAAGTAGCCGAAACCGTCGTTTTCGTACAGCGGATGCTGCTTGAGGTCGATACGGGGAGCGTCGATGTGCGCAGCGCAGATGCGGACGCCGTTTTCGATCGGTTCGGAACCGACATGGATCACGAACAGATTCTTGCCGCGGTTGTTGAGATATACGTTGTCGCCGGCGGTGAGCTTTTCGCCGAGCTTGTATTCGCGGTAGCCTGCCTTTTCGAGCAGTTCGATGGAAGCGGTAACCGCTTCACGTTCGGTCTTGGACTGGTCGAGCCATGCCGCGTAGTCTGCCGCGTATGCCTTCGCCTTTGCGAGGTCTTCCGCAGACTTCAGTTCGAATGCGCTCTTCTTTTTGTAGAACAGTTCTTCCTTGAGAAGCTGACCCTTGGTCTTTTCACTCATGGTAAAATTCCTTTCGTGTATGTGAAATTTTATTTTTATTGAAGGAGACATTGATCCCCGTTATTGTGTCCTGTCAGGGGTGATCGTAATAGAGATCGTGGTACATCTCACTTGCTTTTTCGATTTCTTTCACGGCTTCGGCAATTCTTTCATCCGGGATCTCCGTGAAATTTCCCTTTTCGTCCGTGTTGCTGCCGCTTTCCAGCCACAGCGCGATCAGATCCTCGTCGTCTGCCGCATGGACAGCGAGAACGGTGTTCCAGCGTCCGTACTGCGTGTACAGATAGGACAGCCAGTATGTTCCGTAACGGATGTTCGTCTCCGGATCGTACAGCATCCCGGGATCGAGATTTTCTTTCGTTACCTTTGTCAGACGTCCGAAGGTGTCCGGGGACATCTGCATCAGACCGATCCGTCCGTCTTCCGAAACACGGTTGCTCTCGAATTCACTGCCCGTGAGGATCACACCGTAGATCAGGTATTCCGGTACCCCGTACGCGGCTGCGTAGGTTTCCACGAAATCGCTGTATTCCCTCGGATGGCTGCGCAGATCGATGCTGTGCCAGACGGAGGAGTAGATATAACCGATCAGTACTGACAGAATCAGGATCGCGACGATCACAAAGCTGCGCATGGCGGCGTTCATCAGTTTCATGTTTCCTGACGCCTCTTATTCATACTGCCCGCTGCGGATTTCCCGCAGACTTTCCGTACAGCACCGGACACGTTCATACAGCACCGGACGTTCGTCGTCGTTGAAGATCACGTAATCCGCCCGGTCTTCCAGTTCTTCGCGTGTCTTCTGGCTGGCGAGACGCTTTTTTGCATCGGCTTCAGACAGACCGTCACGCTTCATGATCCGCGAAACGATCACATCTTCCGGCGCGGTTACGCAGACCACGCGTTCGCACATTTTGTCAAACCCGCTTTCGTACAGGACGGGCGCGTCGATCAGCACGATCGGGTATCCGTCGCGGTAAAACTGTTCCGCCGTTTCCTGTGTTTTTTCGAGGATGTGCCGGTGGGTGATCCGGTTGAGATCAGCCAGCGCCGCCGTGTCTCCGCTGAAAACGAGGGTACGCATCACAGCACGGTTCAGCGAGAGGTCATCCGCGAGGATCTGTTCCCCGAACCGTTCAATCAGCTCGGTCATGCAGGGGGACAGCATGGAGCGATCGGAAACAGGGGAAGTCATCCGGCGGTAAACGGCATCCGTATCCACGGACGGGATCCCGTATTCCGCAAACATTTTCGCAATATATCCTTTGCCCGACCCGCTCCGTCCGCAGAGTCCGACGAGCATGACACCGTTTTTTTTCATTTTATAATATATCCTTCATCTTTTATTCTGTAAAAATTCAGAATCCATATTATTTTACCACAGAAATTCCCACTTTGCAAGACGAAAACGGAAGTATTCAATCATTGTTCACAGTGTATTTTCACGGTTTGCCGGAAGAATTCAGAGAAATCAAAAAACTTGTTGACAAAACAACAAGCACATGATATAATGCAGTTGTTTTTACAACAAGAAGGAGGAGAACTCATGGAAGAACGATTCAAGACGTTTACGGTATTGATTGCGGGAGTGAGCCGGTGCATCCGCCGGATCAAAACGGGGGAAATGGCGGAATTTCAGCTTGGAAGCACCCATGTATCGTGCCTGTACTACCTCAGCAAAGCGGAAACGCTGACGTCAAAGGAACTCTGCGAAATCTGCGAAGAGGACAAGGCGAACATCTCGCGCTCGATCAAATATCTGGAGGAAAACGGGTACATCACCTGTACCTCCCGGACGCAGAAACGCTATCTTGCTCCTCTCTGCCTCACGGAAAAGGGACGGGATGTCGGCCTCCGGATCACGGAAAAGATCGACCGGATTCTGGACGAAGCCAGCGAAGGACTCAGCGAAGAGGAGCGCGCGGTTTTTTACCGGAGTCTTGCCCTGATCCACAATAATCTTCAGAAAATCTGTGCAGAATATGATAATAACGAATCCATGACAGCGAAAGGAAACCGATCCACCGATGAATAAAGACACAATTCACGAAAAAAATGAATTTACCAACGTACGCCAGCTCGTCGAATGGGCGGCGGAAACCTACGGCGAAAAGAATGCCTATTCCTTCAAAAAAGACCCGCTGCACGGCGAAGTGATCCACATTACCTACACGCAGTTCCGCGACGATGTCCGGGCACTCGCAAGTAAATTTCTTGCGTTTGGATGCGCCGGACGGCATTGTGTCGTCACCGGCAGGCCGTCCTACGAATGGATCCTGACCTATTTTACCGTTCTTTCCGTCGGCGGGGTTCTTGTCCCTCTCGACCGCGACTGGCTTGCCGACGACCTTGCGGATACCGCCGCAAAAGCGGATGCCGCTTTCCTTTTCTGTGACGAAGACCTTGCAGAAAAAGCGGACGTGATTGCGTCCCGCACCGCGCTCGTTCATCCGCCGGTGTATCTCCTTGCTGAAGAAAAGGACTCCTGTCTGACCAATCTTCTGGAAGAAGGGCGTACACTGTTTGAACAGTCGCCGGAAGAGTACTTCAGCGCCCCCATCGACCCGATGAAAATGTCCCTGCTGGTGTTCACTTCCGGTACCACCGGAAAAGGGAAGGGCGTCATGCTCTCACAGAATGCCGTTCTCTCAAATATGTCCGACGCGATTCCGTACATCGACTTCGCGGACAAAACCGTCGGCGTTCTGCCGCTGCATCATACGTACGGCTCGACCGTCATGCTGATCGCGCATACCATGATCGGCTGTGAAAACTACATTTCCGCCGGTCTCCGCCACGTGCAGAAGGAACTGCGCGAGCAGAAACCGGGACATCTCATCCTCGTTCCGCTGTACCTTGAAACCTTCTACCGCAGGATCATGGCAAACCTCAAGGAGAAGGGCAAGGAACAGCTTGTGAACCGGATGATTAAAGTGTCAAATGGTCTGCGCAAAGCCGGAATCGACCGGCGCGACCAATTTTTCAGGGAAATCCGCGCGGCGTTCGGAGATGAGCTGAAGACCGTCATCACCGGCGGTGCTCCCATCAATCCACAGATTCTCGCGTTCTTTGAAGCGATCGGTATCACTGTTCTCAACGGCTACGGCATCACGGAATGTGCGCCGCTGATTTCCGTCAACCGCAGCCGGAATGTCGTTCCGGGAAGTGTCGGCAATGTTCTTGACATGGACACCGTACGGATCGATGAGCCGAACGAGGACGGCGAAGGGGAAATCCTTGTCAAAGGCCCGAACGTCATGCTTGGCTATTACAAGGACGAACAGGCAACCGCGGATGCGTTCGACAGGGGGTACTTCAAAACCGGAGACTACGGTACGCTGAGCAAAGACGGTATCCTGACCATCACGGGACGGAAGAAGAATCTGATCATCCTCTCGAACGGCAAGA
>JBGVOJ010000317.1:0-3064 GCA_045126415.1 Eubacteriales bacterium
AAACAGCGGTCATCCGGGCGGAAGCCTCTCCATCGCAGACGTTCTGACTTATCTCTACTTCGAAGAAATGAACATCGATCCCGCGAACCCCGACTGGGCGGACCGTGACCGTCTCGTTCTCTCCAAGGGTCACTGCGCACCCGGTCTGTACTCCGCACTCGCTCACCGCGGCTACTTCCCGGTAGAAGACCTCAAGACCTTCCGTAAGACCTCCAGCTATCTGCAGGGTCACCCGGATATGAAGCACACCCCCGGCGTTGATATGTCCTCCGGTTCTCTCGGTCAGGGCACTTCCGTTTCCTGCGGTATGGCTCTCGCATCCAAGCTCGACGGCAAGGCACAGCGCATCTACGCGATCCTCGGCGACGGTGAAACCGAAGAAGGTCAGGTATGGGAAGCAGCAATGTTCGCTGGCAACATGAAGCTCTCCAACCTCGTATGGCTCGTTGACTTCAACGGTCTCCAGATCGACGGTCCCATCGCGGAAGTTATGAACCCCACTCCCTACGACACCAAGTTCGCAGCATTCGGCTGGAATGTTGTGGAATGCGACGCACACGACTTCGACTCCATCGAAGCAGCTTACAAGGCGGCACGCGAATGCACCGACAAGCCCACCGTCATCATCTCCCACAGCACCAAGGGTAAGGGCGTATCCTTCATGGAAAACAACGTCGCATGGCACGGCGCTGCTCCGAACGCGGAACAGTACGAAGTTGCTATGGCTGACCTCGGCGAAAGATAAGGATCGACATCCCAACGATAAATTTGAAAGGACAATAATTCATCATGGCAGATAAAATTGCAACACGTGAAGCGTACGGCAAGGCTCTCGCGGAGTTCGGCGCAGAATATGAAAATCTCGTTGTTCTGGATGCTGACCTTGCAGCCGCTACCAAGACCGGTACGTTCAAGAAGGCGTTCCCGGATCGTTTCTTCGACTGCGGTATCGCGGAAAACAACATGATCGGCGTAGCGACCGGTATGGCTCTCTGCGGCAAGATCCCGTTTGCTTCCTCCTTCGCTATGTTTGCGGCAGGACGCAGCTTCGAACAGGTTCGTAACTCCATCGGCTACCCCCACATCAACGTAAAGATCGGTGCAACCCACGCCGGCATCACCGTAGGTGAAGACGGTGCGACCCACCAGTGCAACGAAGACATCGCTCTCATGCGCACCATCCCGGGTATGGTGATCCTCAATCCCGCAGACGCGACCGAAGCAAGACTCGCTGTCAAGGCAGCGATCGACTATGTCGGCCCCGTTTACCTCCGTTTCGGCAGAATGGCTGTTCCGACCCTCTTCGGCGACGACTATAAGTTCGAAATCGGCAAGGGCGTGAAGATGGCAGAAGGCACCGATGTTGCCCTCATCGCAACCGGTATCGAAGTCGAACAGGCTCTCCTTGCACGTGACCTTCTCGCAAACGAAGGCATCTCCGCATCCGTCATCAACATCTCCACCATCAAGCCTCTCGACAGCGAACTCGTTATCGCGGAAGCAAAGGCATGCGGTGCGGTTGTTACCTGCGAAGAACACTCCGTCATCGGCGGTCTCGGCGGCGCTGTCACCGAATGTCTCGCTGAAACCTGCCCCGTTCCGGTTCTCCGCGTCGGCATCAACGACGAATTCGGCAGAAGCGGCCCCGCAAAGGAACTCGTTTCCTACTACCACCTCGACGCTGCCTCCATCGCCGAAAAGGCAAAGGCTGCGATTGCGCTGAAGAAGTAATTGAATTTTCTTGGGGAAAACCTTTTTACAAAAAGGTTTTCCCCAAACCCCTTTCATAAACTTTTAAGCTGGAAGGGGTATTTTTGTTTTATGGAGGATTGAATAATGATTAAGCAGAGTCTGAAGGATGCGCTGATTAATTTTATACTTTTGATTGCGTCGATGTTTCTTTCTATTTTTACCGCGCAGTTTCTGGTAGGATTGATTGCAGAAATGACGGCAGCCGGTGCGATTGAAGATGAACTGCGCGCTCTGGGTTTCCTCCTTGTGAATGGGATTGCTTTGTTTGTATGGAATTACCGTGTCGGGGAAGAAGAAAAAACGGTTCCGCCGATCGGATACAAAGTTCTTGTGTGGGGACTGATGTGTGTGCTTCAGCTGATTTTCGGGAAACTTGTGAAATTCAGTATGTACGCAAGCGGCGCGGCTTATTATGCGGCACCGCTGTTCTATATCTATCGCGAACTGGAAGCACCTACCCATTATGAGATTCCGGATATGGTTCATATCGTATTCATGCTGATTTTCGATCTGATTTTTCTTGCCGTGATCCTCTGGGCAAGACATGCCGGGGAACAGAAACGACAGAGAGAACGGGAAGCACTTCTCGGCAAAGGAAACGGCTGATGTTTTTTCGGAAACTACAGTATTTTCTGACCCGATCGCCGGAAAGGGAAGCGGTACGGTTTGGTATGAGGATGGAATCATACCGTGATATGCGGCGTGCACTGTGGAAGTACGGGATGTATTATGAGGAATTCCTGCTGTTTGACTGCGGCGGACGCGGCGAAGAGTATGTTTCCTCCTTCATCACCGAGCTGAACCGGTACGAAGTCTACCGGAAGTACAACGCCCCACGTGACCTTCCGCTGTTCCATGACAAATATCATGTGTATCAGCTTTACCGCGAATTCTATAAAAGGGAAGTCTGTCCGGTATATTCCTCACGTGACCGTGTGGAATTTCTGGATTTTGCGGCACGTCATCCGCGCTTCATCGTAAAGCCGACGGACAAATCCTGCGGATACGGCGTGAAGATCGTCGACACATCCGCACAGCCGCCGGATAAACTGTTTGACACCCTTGTAAAATCCGGTAAATACCTCTGTGAGGAACTCGTTCCTCCGCATCCCGTCACGGAACAGCTGAACCCGACCTCCCTCAACACCGTCCGTATTGCCACCGTCCTCGAAAATGACCGTGTCCGCCTGTTTCACCCGTTCCTTCGTGTCGGAAGATACGGAAGTGAAGTCGACAACGGCGGCGCAGGCGGCATTATTATCCCTGTCAATAAAGAAACCGGACAGCTTGCGAAAACCGGACGTGACGAAAC
>JBGVOJ010000318.1:0-2886 GCA_045126415.1 Eubacteriales bacterium
AAAATCTCGCGGCAGCGGCGGCGTACTTCGCTGTTTTCATCCGCAATCAGAATTCTTGTATCCTTCTCCATCTTTTCCATTTTCAGTTTCCCATGCCTTTCCTGTTTGATCTTATCCTGTCGGATATTGTATTTGGTATTATTTGTCAGTGACTATATATTACCATAAATTTCCTGATAATTCAAGTGTTCCATCGAATAAAATATTTACAAAATTTACCACAGTTAATTGGTAAAAACTAACATAAAGCGAAATTTGGCGAACCGTGAGGCGCAAAAAAGGCGAATTCCTGACGTAATCCCGAAATTTACAGTGAAAAGAGGATTTTATGAGCTATCCGTCATTATTATGGAAGAAACCGCTCCGCGAAATTGCGGAGACGGAAGAGAAAATCCCCGAAAATGTTCTTGCCGACCTGATGCTGTCGGGCGACATGAAAAACGATACCCTCGACTATTTCCGCAAACCCTGCGGTGCGGAGGAAATCCCGCAGAGACAGGGACTGTTCCGGATTCTTCTGTCGGACGGAGGTTTCCGTGAAAAACTGAAGGAACTTTCGGAGCAGCTTTCCGAACTTCACCGCATCACCGGTTTTTACGACCGCGCGGAACATCCGAACGAGCGGGTTATGCTGTTCCTGCCGTCGCTCGGACGATACCTCACCCTTGCGAAGACCTTCGCCGGACTTGCCGATTATGACGGACGTGCCGGAGAGGTCGGCCGGTATTTCGCGGAGCTGTGCGGGGAGGACATTTTCCGTCAGGCGGAGGCAGAGTTCACGCAGATGATGAAAAACCGCCGTTCCGAGCTGCTGTATACCATCCGCGGAAACGAGGTCAGCGCGGCCGAAGGCGGCGATATGCTGAAGGATAAACTGGAACGGTATTTCACGGAAATGGGCATTCCCGAGGCGATCCCGAACCGGAAAGCCCTCCTCCGTGCGAACGATTCCACCGCTTCCGCGTATGCGGGCGTTTACTTTGGATTCCACGCCATGACCGAGCAGTTTTATCATAAATACGCCGGCGCTTTCCTCACCGGCGAGCGCGACTTCCATACGGTGTTCGCCTATTCCGGCGAGATCGGCTTCCTTCTCGACGCGTCGGACTACTTCATCCGCCTGCGCGATGCCGGCTATCCTCTGACCTATCCGGAGGTTTCCGCGAAACATGAGGTCGTTCTGCACGGTATTGTCGACGCATCGCTCGCCAAACGCGAACTGCGCGGGGAGGACATCGTTCCGAACGATCTGCTGATGGCGTCGGAATACAAGGAAGAGAAGTTGTCCTTCTACATTGTCACCGGCGCGAACGGCGGCGGTAAAACGACCTTTATCCGTGCCTGCGGTCTGGCGATTCTGTTTTTCCTCGCCGGATGTCCGATCGCGGCGACTTCCGCGCGCATCTGGCCGTTTGAGGCGATGTACACTCATTTTCCCGCGAACGAAAGCTTCGAAAACAGCGGACGTTTCGTCAATGAAGCGAACCGTGCCGAAGAAATCATCGAAAAAACGAGCGAAAATACCTTTGTCCTCTTCAACGAAACCTACTCCGGCACCGACGAGCAGAAGAGTGAACATTACTCACGCCGTCTTGCCGATACAATGTACGAACGCGGCGTGTTCGGCATGTTCGTCACGCATATCCACTCGCTGACCGGCAGCAGGATCCCGACCCTCGCCGCCGTCATCGACGAAGCCGACGAAAACCGACGGACGTATAAGATCAGGCGTGTAGGCGCGACGTCTTCGTCGTTTGCGGAGGATATCCTTGAAAAATACCGCCTTGACCGCGCATCCCTGAAAAAGAGACTGGAAGGAGAACGACATGACGGAACGTAAACTAAGCATCCTCTGGGAGAATGACCGTGGAGTGATGACCCGCGATGTCCGTGACGCCGGAAAAAAAGTCATCGTTGACCTGCAGGTAGACCGTGTGTTCCGCACCGTCTGCCCCGATACGGTGATCCGCGAGGCCTTTCTGAACGTCCTGCTGACGCCGTGCACGGAAATTTCCGAAATCCAAGGCCGTATCGCCGTGCTGAACGATTTCCGCCGGGTGCCGCAGATGCTGGATAAGCTGATCGAACTTGTACGCCGGATCATCATGGCGAAAAACACATGGGATTCCGAACGCTCCCGCCTGTACTCGACGCGCCGCGTCAATCCGCAGGACAAAAGCTCCGTCCTGTGGGCGGCAAGGGAAGGACTTGTGCTGAACGCCCATTTCATCCGCGCCGTGAACGTCCATGTCCACAGCATCTGCGAAACGCTGAATATGTTTGGCTGTGTGGACGGCTGGCTCGGCGAGGTGCGCGAAGCGGCGTTTGCCCTGTCGCAGAGCAGTCAGGCGAAGGAGATAGGCGCCCTCGCCGAACGGATCGAAAAGGGTCTGCCGAATGCGCACACTTACGACGTGGAGTTCCGGTTTGACGCGGAAATGCGCTCCGATCCGTATTTCCTGCGGGATTTTCGTTACATCAATTCCTACGAACGTCCGCAGAAGAAACAGAAAACGTCCCTGTTCTCGTCGCTGTTTGAACGCAGTGACAAGGATAAAAAGCCTGCACAGGCGGAAAAAATCGCGGAGGTCATCGAACCTCCGAAGCCGATGGCACGGGTGGAGGGAGTGGATTCCGACTGGGCGTTCGAGACGGCGGCGAAGGCCGTGCAGGAGACCGACCGGTACCTGACCGGATTCCTCCGCGCGGTGATCGAAAAATTCTCCGCACTCGAGAACGAGCTGTACTTCTACAAAGCCGCGCTCCAGTACGTGCAGCGGTTTGACGAGCGGAACGTGAAGTATGCCTTCCCGGAATTCCGCGATTCCTCGGAAAACCTGATCGATATCAAAAACCTCTCCGATGTCCTCCTGCTGACGGAGAGCA
>JBGVOJ010000319.1:0-2760 GCA_045126415.1 Eubacteriales bacterium
TCGTCTTCAATGGCATATACCGGAGGGCAGTACATAATCTTCCACGTCGGGGCTTCGCAGACGATCTGCAGTTCGCTCCATGTCCGGCCGCCGTCGTATGATCTTTTTTCACAGATGGGTGTATATCCGTTCAGTTCATGAACGGTGCAGTTATACCATGACGCGAACAGGATGCCGTGATATTCGATGACCGCCGCTTCGTGAAGGAAGCCGAAACGGTCGTCCGGCTCATGGACGGAGACAAGGCTGACGTTTTCCGTCGGCAGTTCCGTAAGGTCATCATCCAGAAATTTCATCGGAGTATACTGCTCTGCCAGATGCAGGTCTTCTTCGCCGTAAAAGGCATGGCGGCAGACCGTCTCCGCACGGTATCGGGAAAGAACGGGATTTTCTGTAATTTTCATCATTCCCTCCGGTATATCTTTTCACAGACCGAGATTCTTCACATAGGACATATAGGTTTCGATTTTATCCGGTTCGGATTCGCGGACGACGAATACACGCCCGCCCATCATATCTTCGTGGTGATACGTATCATAGCCGATGTTCGCTGCATAGGCAAGGCAGATACCGCAGAAAGTACCTGCGTAGTCGTTGCAGTGGTCATGGCCGCAGCAGACCGCTTTGATGTCTCCGCGTTCGATCATGGCGGCGAACAGACCGGAGTTCAGCGGACCCGCGCAGACTTCCTCGCGTTTTTCGCCGGTCATGCCGGTCTCTTCGGGATTGAGGGAGACTTCGTAAAATTCCTGCAGAGGTGTGTGGAAATACGCCATGCCGGGAACTCTGTGTCCGGCATATGCTTCGATCTCCTCGGAAGTGTTAAAATACCAGCAAATCTGCGTGAACGGGATATAGGCGTAATTGGACTGCGGCTGACCGCGGAACATAGTATAGCCGAGCCGTGCGGGATATCCGGCAAGCCCCGGATCGTCGACGTATGCACCGGAGTCAAAGCCCCAGACAGTGAACACGGGGTCCGTACGGCTTTCATCCGAAGAATATACGGGAAGAACGTAGTTTCCTGTTCCTTTGATTTCCTCCGGTCCCGCTTTGGAAACGCAGTACGGAAAGGCTTCGTAGACACGCTGCTGCTCGGGACGGGTAAGATCCTGTCCGATGCGTTCCGTATCGTGATTGCCGTAGACATGTGCCCACGGGATCTGTTTTTCTTCCAGATGCGCGACCAGTACAGCCAGATAATCATGAAGCTGTTCTTCCGTTTCGCATTCCTCAGAATTGTCGCCGCAGAAGAGAACGAGGTCGGGATCCTCGCGATCGATCACGGCGTTCATATCACGGACGGTTCTTTCATCCGGTGCGGGAGGATATGCCTGTACATCGGTAAAAACGATGGCACGAAACTCTCCGTTTTTACGGAAACGGAGGGTGTGCTTCTGTCCGAGCAGGCTTTCGGGAACCGGCATTCCGGACATGTTTGCTGTATTATTTTCCATTCCAATCATCCTTTTTGTTGTAATTCCGCGAAAAAAGACTCCGCGGATGAATTGCTTATCTTTATTGTACATGATTTTGCAATGTGTGTCAAGAAAAAGCTTCCGATAAAAAAGAGATGATATTTCCGGGCATTCCGGCAGAATATTTCTGTCAACTTCACAAAGAAAAGTCTCTTGAAAAAGCCGCAAAACCATGTTATACTATAGCGAGCCATTTATTTACCTGCATTTATGAATTCAGATACCGAAAGGATATGGGATATGAAACACAAGACATACTGCCTCCTGCTGGCTCTTCTGATGACCGCATGGAATGCGGCAGGCTGTGCGCAGGATCCGCAGGAAACAACGCCCGCCGCCGAAGCATCCGCGGTCGTCTCTCAGGCGGAAGACGCCGAAACCGCAGAGGCAGAAACAGAAGATACCTCTATGTCGGACGAACTTCCGGCAAAAGATTTTGAAGGTGCGGAATTTTCGATCCTCACAACCACATGGTACAACGCGAAAACCTATATTTATGCCGATGAACTGAACGGTGAAGTCATCAATGACGCGCTGTACAACCAGCGTGCCGATGTTTCGGACCGGTTCAACGTGGAGATCACCTGTACGGCAAACGATGATTACGGCGTGGTCGGCACCACGGTGCACAATCTGGTTATGTCCGGCGACGACACCTACGATATTGCCTACAACCACGACAACCAGAGCATGACCAATACCATGCAGGGGGATTACTGCAATCTGCGCAGCTTTGAAACCATCAATTTTGATAAGCCTTGGTGGCAGGGTGCCTCTCAGGTCTTTACGATTCAGGGAAAGCTGTTTGCAACCGCCAACCCGCTGGCTCTGAGCGGTATCTATATGAACTGTTCTGTCTCCATCAACAAGGGACTGGCAGCTGACCTGCAGATGGAAGTTCCGTACGAAGCTGTCCGAAACGGTACATGGGTCATTGATGATATGATTTCTATGTCCTCTGCCGCGACGATGGATCTGAACGGGGACGGAAAACTGGACGCTGCCGACCAGTGGGGATACCTGAGCAGCACCTACGGATGGATGTGCATGCAGAGTGACATGGGCTCCGGTATCCTAGACAAAGACGAATCCGGAAACCTTTATTTTGTCAATGATCTGGAAAAAATCGTCAGTGTGATGGAAAAGTTCGACACGCTGACCGAATCCGCACAGATCAGCGGCGGTACCGATTATAACGTGGCAATGTTCTCCGAAGGACGCGGTCTGTTCATGTTCTCCGAAAACCGGAATCTGTACGAATCCATGCGTGATTCCGATGTTT
>JBGVOJ010000320.1:0-4353 GCA_045126415.1 Eubacteriales bacterium
AAAATCCCCTTCAACAGTCGAGGTTACGTCTTTCTTATCAACAATCCATTCTGCCATTTCTCGTAGTTCCTTTCTTATTAATATAGTTAGCTAATTTTTATTATACTATATTTCCTGCACGCTGTCAAGGGTGATTGAAAATCATTTTTTTGAGTGTGCCGAATTTCCCGTTTTCTCTTGAACTTCCGGTGAGTTTCACTTATAATTGAAGCATCATTTTGTGGATTACAGGAAATATAATATTTCTGCGGAGGAACGTTGTTCCTCCGTTTTTATATCCGGTCTTCTTTGGTGCAAAAATTATATTCCCTTGAATAATCCCACCAAAACCGGCAAAAATAATGACGACCGATGCAGGATGCCCGAGACATCCTGCGCATATCACGCGATATACGAAAGGATCAAAACTTTGAACACCACCATCAAAAAACAGAACCGAATTCTTCTCGCCGCTCTGATCGTCATTCTTGCCGCCGCAGCCATTCTCATCGCTGTCACGGGCGGAGCCAACCGGAAGGAAAAAAACGATCTCCCTTCGACAGAGACCGAATCCATCACGGAAAAAAATGAAACCGCATCCCCTGCCGAATCGAAAGAGAGAAGCACTTCGCTGGAACCGGACGAAGCTGCGGAGGAAGCCAAGCGGAAGTCCTCCGAAAAAGCGGGGGATTCCGCCGATGAAGCCAAAGAGGACTCCGCGGAACTGCATACCGCCGATGAGGAAGTTTCCGCTATGCAGAGCCTCGGCGACACCCTGCCGCAGTTCAGCGTTCCCGTCGACAATTTTGTCATCAAGGATTACAGTGCCGATCTGCCGGTCTTCTCGTACACCATGAACGATTACCGTGTCCACAGCGGCATTGACATCGCCTGCTCTGCCGGCACACCGGTACTTGCGGCCGCAGACGGACTGGTCTGC
Organism: Eubacteriales bacterium; assembly: GCA_045126415.1. GTDB lineage: Bacteria > Bacillota > Clostridia > Oscillospirales > CAG-272 > UMGS1696. The sequence continues at coordinate 920 of JBGVOJ010000320.1, forward strand.
GAAGTGTTCAGCGATCCGATGATGGGCGTGACGGTCGGCGTTCAGCATGCCGGCGGCGCGGTGACGCGTTACAAGGGACTTTCCGAGGATTCCATGAATCTGGTGAAGACCGGTGAGGAAGTGGAACGCGGACAGGTGATCGGTGCGTCGGGCGAGACCGCTCTGATTGAGAGTGCGGAGGAAGCGCATGTGCATTTTGAACTCCTGATCGACGGTGAACACGCCGATCCCGGAGATTATATGAAGCTGACCCGTCTGGAAGACGTTTACGAAGGATGAAAAATCATCCCCGCAGGTATTCTGCGGGGACTTTTTTGCCTTTTTTTCTTTCACACGGCTGTATATTTCGGGCTTCCCGTAAAATATAATAGGGTAAATCGTGAATATTGGTACTGCCCGCTTGATTTGATTTCATGTTTGTGGTACAATATATAGTAGATAAATGTCGGATTTTCCCGAAAGGATACATGAATGACCAAGAGAAAGTGTTTCATTTCCGCAGTCCTGATGATGCTGCTGTTCATCTTTGCTTCCTGCGGAGTGAAAGAGGATTACAGCATGACGGTTGCACCGATGCCTTACGATTACGGAAATCCCGCCACCACGCACATCATCGACCCGGATTCGGAAGTGCGCGGGGTGTGGATTGCTTCCGTTTACAACATTGACTACCCCTCGAGAACCGATCTTTCCGCGGAGGAACTGAAGGCGGAGATCGACGCAATTCTGGAAACCTGTGTAAAAAACAATCTGAACACCGTTTTCTTCCAGGTGCGTCCGACCTGTGACGCGCTGTACAAGAGCGAATTGTTCCCGGTTTCCCGGAGCATCTCCACGACCGGCACACTGGCGTTCGATCCGCTTGAATATATCGTGACTGAGGCGCATCAAAAGAATATCTATGTCCACGCGTGGGTCAATCCTCTCCGCGTGACGATGAGTTCTCATGACATTTCCGCGCTTCCGGACGGCAGTCCCGCGAAGGACAATCCCGAATGGACGGTGCCTTATGCGGACGGCAAGCTCTATCTGAACGCAGGCATCCCGAACGTACGGCTGTACGTCGCGGATGGTGTGCGGGAAATTGTGGAAAACTACGACGTCGACGGGATCGTCTTCGACGACTATTTCTACCCCTATCCGGTGAATGACGCTTCCGGAAGACAGGCGGAGTTTGACGACGCCGACGAATACAAGCTTTACGGCGGTGAATACGACAACATCGCGGACTGGCGCCGCGCCAACATCAATCAGCTCGTCGAACTGTGTTACCGCGCCGTGCATGAGACCGACCCGGAATGCGTGTTCGGCATTTCGCCGTTCGCGGTCTGGCAGAACAACAACGGCAAAAACGGCGGCAGCAATACCACCAGTCTGGAAGCCTACCACTCTCTTTACTGCGATGCGCTCGCATGGATCCGCGGGGGATATATCGACTACATATCCCCTCAGATTTACTGGACGTTCGATACCAAGTCCGCGCCGTTTGACGTCGTGACCCGCTGGTGGAACGCGCAGCTGGACGGCAGCGATGTAAAACTGTACGTTTCCCATGCGTCCTACCGCTACGAAGACGGAGAGTGGACAAATCCGCAGGGAGAACTGACCGAACAGATCGCCTTCGCACGGAGTGAAAAATACTATCACGGCAGCATTTTCTACGGCTATGACGAAATCAACCGCAACATCAACAGTGCGTCCAATGACGTGAAGAAGGCGTTTGAGGACGAGATCATCTATACGGCGATTCAGTCGAACGGTCACGGCGTGACCTTCTCCTCGCCGGAAAACAATTCCTCGACGACCGAGCGTTCCACCTATATCATCGGTATGTCCGACCCGTACTACATGCTGACGATGAACGGCGAACGGGTCGGCCGGACAAAGAGCGGGTATTTCAGCGTTTACGTGACGCTGGAGCCGGGCGAAAACGAATTTGTCTTTGAGCAGAACGGTATCCGCTATTATTATACGATTACCTGCGGCAAAACGACCGGACAGGTGACGGAAACTCCCGCGGAAGAACCCGCTGACCGTGTGATCGATACCTTGTCCGTCACCGGAACCTATCCTTCGCAGACAGTCACAACCTCAGGGAACGAACTGTGGGTGTCGTGCATCGCGGCTGTGGACAGTGAAGTGTCGGTGGACATCGGCGGGACAGTGACCGAACTGAAGCCGCTGGAAACGCCGAAAAGCAAAACGGCGGAAAACGGCTATGTCGCGGTGATCTACGGCGCGAACGCAAAGCTGCCGGAAGCTGCCGCAGGAGAATTCCTTGACGTCGGTACGGTCAAGTATACCGCCAGGCATCCGTCGGGAACCGTCTCGGCAGACGGCATAAATGTCCGCGTTCTCGGTGAAGACGCAAAGTTCGCCGTCCGTGTGCTTGAAGATTACACACATCTGAAGATCACGGAATCCAGCTCGTACTATAATGACTATACCGTCCAGTCCGCCGGGATGACCGATTACGTTGTCTCCCAGCGGAACGGATTCTATCAGCTCCGCATGGGCGGCTATGTTGCCGAAGCGGATGTGGAGGAAACGGACGATCATCCGGCGGAGCTTTCCGTGATCGAGGCGGCGTCCGTGGAAAACAAAGGAGAAACGACGGAATTCCGCCTTCTGTGTGAGGACAGACCGGCGTACAACGGCTGCATCGAAGAGGACGGCCGGTTTGTGGTGACGTTCTACAATATCGACGCGGCATCGGCGGCGGAACCGGAAATCGGTGAAAATCCGCTGATCCGGTCGTGCGAGGTGGTCCGGCTTGAGAAAAAAGTCCGCTATGCCTTCACGCTGTATGATACCCGCAATTTCTACGGGTTCGACCTGCACTATGAAAACGGCGCGGTGGTTGTCACTCTGCGCAATCCCGTGAAGCTCGATCTGACGGCGGAAAAACCGCTGACCGGCATCCGTGTTGCACTGGACGCGGGACACGGCGGGTACGAAACGGGAGCACCGGGGGCATATGTCAGCGGAAATCAGCGGATTCTCGAAAAAGATTTAAACCTCTCGATTACGATCGAAACGGCATTCCTGCTCGACGCTCTCGGCGCGGAGATCGAACTGCTTCGCGAAGCCGACGTTGCCATGCCCCTCACGGAACGCATGACATATCTGGAAAATTCCGAACCCGATCTCTGCATCTCCATTCATCAGAATTCGATCGGCTACACGACCGACGCAACCCGCGTGCGCGGGACCCTTGCGCTCTGGTGTATGGACAGCGGACGCCTTCTGGCGGACTGTGTCGGGCCGGCGGTGGCGGACGCGCTGTCCCGCAATTTCCGGGGTTCGAACTATCCGGCACTCGCGATGTGCCGCAATCCGAAATTCCCGCAGACGCTTATCGAAGTCGGCTTCATCACGTCCGTAGAGGAGTACGAAAAAATGGTGAACGGCGACGGTATCCGCAAAGCCGCCGA
>JBGVOJ010000321.1:0-4845 GCA_045126415.1 Eubacteriales bacterium
GCGTATACATTTTATATTTTTGGCTTGAATCTCATTCTTGCCACGTTCTCCGACGCTGCCGTGACGGTTCTCGGACTTTACTATAAGTGGCAGACATTCTTCTTTATTCCGCTCGGAGCGATGCAGACCTGTATCGTCCCCGTGATCAGCTTTAACTATGCGGCAGGGAAGCTCGACCGGTGCAGAAAAACGCTGAACGTCTCCATCCTGTTCGGATGGGCACTGATGTTCCTCGGGACGCTATGTTTCAATATCATTCCCGGCCCGATGCTTCGCTTTTTCTCTTCGGACGAACAGGTAATCGAGATCGGTGTTACCGCATTCCGGATCATCGGATGGAGCTTCCTGCCGCTTGTGACATCGCTCACCTATCCCGTACTGTTTCAGGCGGTCGGAAAGAGTTTCATCAGTTCACTTCTGACCGTGATACGTACCGTGGTTCTGTTTGTTCCGCTCGGTTATCTGTTTTCCCTGATCGGCCTGGATTATTTCTGGCTGACATATCCGGTAACCGACGGACTGACCTCCCTTGCCGGTTTTCTCCTGTGCCGCAGCTTTTTCAGGAATGCTTATACCGAAACGATGCTCGAAGCTGCAAAAAACGAACAGAAAGCTGTGCTTCAGCCGTCCCATCCCGGCGTTATTATTACGATTGCAAGAGAACACGGTTCCTCCGGGAAGCAGATCGGCAGACTGGTGGCCCGGCAGCTCGGCATACCGTTCTATTATAAAGAAATGACTGCACTTGCCGCACAGGAAAGCGGACTCAGCCATGAATTTATTTCCGGAATCAATAAAAATGCGCCGGGACGTCTGCACGACCTGTATCTTTCCAGACGGATCGTGCATCATGCGATCGAAGCGCAGTATAAGATCATTCATAAAATTGCTGAGAACGGCAGTTGTGTGATCGTCGGCAGAGCTGCGGATTATGTTCTGCGGAATCGTAAGGATGTTGTGCGTATCTTTGTCCATGCACCGCTGGAATATCGTATCGGCAGAGTGATGGAGGTTTACGGAGACACCCGCACAGAAGCCGAACGGAATATCCGGCATTCGGATAAGGCGAGAGCGTCCTATTACAAATATATCTCCGGACTGGAATGGGGAGAAAAGGAACATTATGATCTGGTCATTGACTCCTCTGCGGGAATTGAAAATTCGGCAGATCAGATTCTGCGGTTTGCAGGTGAATATGAAAAGAGAATGATGAACCGGAAGTCATGAAATATATACGGATGAAAGTTGCCGAATATAAGCCACACTTTTTTTCTGCCGGAAGAAATGTTTTCTGTTGCAAACGGTTTCTGAAGGCGTTATAATAGAGTATATTATGGAATGAAAAGATAAAGGAGCGATGAAAATATGGCAAGGATTCTGGAAATCACAGTGGATTCTCTGGCTTCGGCACGGGCTGCCATTGCCGGCGGCGCGGATCGTCTGGAATTGTGCAGCGCACTGGCCGTCGGCGGACTGACTCCTTATGCGGAGCTTCTGCGCCATATCCGTCGGGAGAGTGATATCAATATCCGCTGTCTGATCCGTCCGCGGGCAGGTGATTTTCTGTACACCGGGGAAGAGATTCAGATGATGGCTGCCCAGATGGAAGATCTTCGGGCGCTGGGAGCGGACGGTTTCGTGATCGGCTGTCTGGATGCCGACGGGAATCTGGACGGCAGGGCTATGGAGCCTCTTCTGAAAGCCGCAGAGGGAGCCGGACTGACCCTTCACCGCTGTATCGACGTTTCCCGGGATCCTATGGAAACCTATCGGACGGCCGGGGAAGTCGGCATCGATACGGTACTGACCAGCGGTGCTGCCGGCAGCTGTCTTGCCGGTGTCGAAACCATCGGTCGTCTGCTGGAACTCCGGGACAGCAGGGGCGGCCCTGAAGTGCTCATCGGCAGTGGTGTGAACGCTTCTGTCATTACGGCTTTCAGAACCCGGTTTCCTCAGGCATGCGCTTTCCATATGAGCGGAAAAACGGATGTTGAAAGCGGAATGATCTTTCGACGTGAGGGTGTACCTATGGGGCTGCCCGGTCTGGACGAATGGCATATTCCGCAGACGGATGTACAGGCAGTCCGTGCCGCCCGGGCAGCACTGAACGAAACATGATCTGCAAAAAAGTAAACCCGTCAAGGAAAAATTTCCTTGACGGGCTGATTTTTTGCAATTTTTTCGACGCAAATACGACAAAAACTCTGTAAAAACTTTGTTTTTTATACAGTTTAAAGCTTTTTGAAAGGGGTTCGGGAAAACTTTTTCCCGAAAAAGTTTTCCCACCACGAAAATTGATTTCCCTGAACAGACGGTATTTTTTATTGACAAATTCTATAGTTTCCTGTATAATGGGGACATGGATTTTATCTTACTTATCCAAAAAACATGGAGGTATCTATGAAAAAAATCATCGTCCTTGTACTTTCCCTCTCCGCGCTGTTCGTCTCCTGCGGAGGTAACGAAGAAGCCGCACAGCCCTCCGTGACCGTCAATGTCGACGAAACCGTGAACGCCATCGTCACGAACTACAGCCTGACGGAAGGCTTTGTTTTCACCTCTTCTTCCACGGAAATCGGTGAATATCTCGACGCGGACATGATCCTCGGTTACTACGGCGACGCTGTGGACGTGCCGGATTTCACGAAAATTTCGGAATACTGCGTCTACCTTGACGAATCCGATCCGGATGTTTACACGGATGTCGGCATTTTCAAGATGGCGGATCCCGCGTATGCTGAAACCTTCGTACAGTATCTGAAGGTGCGCGTTTCCGACAAGATCGCTGAAGCCGATCAGTACCCGACCCGCGACGTTCCCACACTCGAAGCCGCCGTTTTTGAAATTACCGGCGACTATGTCTACTATGTCGTTTCCAAGCAGGTTGACGCCATCACCGCCGACATCGAAGCGGCGTTCGGAAAATAAACTATGGTCTTTTCCTCCCTGATCTTTCTGTTCGCCTACCTTCCCGTGACGCTGCTGCTGTACTACAACATCCCAAGTATCCGCTGGCGCAACTGGGTACTGTTCGTGGTCAGTCTGCTGTTCTACGGCTGGGGCGAACCGCTTTATATTCTCGTCATGCTCGCGTCCGTCACGGAAGCCTACGTCTTCGGCTTCTTCATCGCGAAGCACCGCGAAACAAACCGGAAACGTGCGCGATTATACATGATTCTTTCGTTTTCGATGAACCTCGCCGCGCTGCTGTTCTTCAAATACTGCAATTTCTTCATCGAAAATCTCCGTCTGATCCCCTTCCTCACCGACGTGATCGCGCCCGTTGAGGGACTCAAACTGCCCATCGGCATTTCGTTCTACACCTTCCAGATCATGTCCTACACCATCGACCTCTACCGCGGACAGACGGACGTGCAGCGGAATTTTGTCGCGTTCGGCACCTACGTCACCCTGTTTCCGCAGCTCATCGCCGGTCCCATCGTCCGCTACCGCGACGTGGACGACCAGCTTATGACGCGGACGGAAACTTTCGATCTGTTCGCCTCCGGTGTGCGCCGGTTCACCGCCGGACTTTCAAAAAAAATCCTGCTCGGCGACGCGGCGGCGGCATATTACGAATATTTCAAGGCATCCGATGCCTTTGCCGACTCGACCGCCGGCGCGTGGATGGTCATGATTTTCTACACCCTCCACATCTACTACGACTTCTCCGGCTACTCCGACATGGCAATCGGCCTCGGCCGCATGATCGGCTTCCGCTTCCTCGAAAACTTCAATTATCCCTACATTTCAAGGAGCATTACCGAGTTCTGGCGGCGGTGGCACATGTCTCTCGGCACGTGGTTCAAGGAATACGTCTATATTCCGCTCGGCGGCAACCGCGTCGGAAAGCTCAAGCAGTACCGCAACATCGCCGTTGTATGGCTGCTGACCGGATTCTGGCACGGCGCGAACTGGAACTACATCCTCTGGGGCGTCTATTTCGGCGTGATCCTCATGGCGGAAAAGACCTTCCTGCTGAATTTCCTGAAAAAGTTCCCCGCCTTCGTGCAGCACATCTACGCCCTTCTCCTGATCGGCTTCGGCTGGATCATCTTCTCCTTTACCGACGCATCCGCTGGTCTGTCCTGCTTCGCGTCTCTGTTCGGTATCGGAACAAGTACGTTCTGCACGCCCGTAATCGGATATCAGATTCTGCGCGCACTTCCCCTGCTCGTGATCGGTGCCGTCGGCGCAACGCCGCTGCCGAAACTGCTGTGGGATAAGCTCTGCACCGTCGACTGGACACACATCGGCGCGATCCGCGAAGACGGAACCGAGGAGCCCATCCGGATGGAGAAAACAGCGCTTTCCGTCCGCGGGAAAATCTTCGCCGTCCTGACGACCGCCGGAACCCTCGCGCTCCTCGTCACCTGCACGGCGTACCTCGTCGACTCCACATTCAGCCCGTTCCTGTACTTCATTTTCTGAGGAGGTCTGTACCATGAAAAAAATCATCAACATCGTGACCTCCGCCCTGTTCGCGGCGTTTCTGCTGATTTTCACCGCCGCGTTCGTCCTCACGCCGGACCCGGACTTCTCCGAGGAGGATGATGAACGCATTGTTACATACGAGGCAATACAGGAATCCTTCAACAGCCTCACCGCCACCCTTCAGGCAGGAGGCGACATCTCCAGCAAGATAGACATGGAGTCTTGGGCAAAGTTCTGGCTTGTGAACGACCTCGTGCGCAATGTGGAGACGCACCACCCCAAGAGTTGCTACATCTTCAACGAAAACCCTGCCGAGGGCGAGAAGTGGAAGTTCGGTCCTGCATGGGACTTCGACTGGGCGTTCGGTTATGAGGACTCGTATACATATTTTATCGAAGGTGCCGATGAGGA
>JBGVOJ010000322.1:0-2783 GCA_045126415.1 Eubacteriales bacterium
TGTTCAGAACCCGTGTAAAACTGAAAGAGTATCTTGCAAAGGAGGGTTTTGTGTTGTGAATAAAGATTTGATATTGGATGCAATGGAGTTTATTGATGATGATATGCTGGAGGACGTGAATACGCTGCGGTCAGGCAGTCCTCTGAAACGGAGCCGGATATGGATGCGGTATGCTTCTGCTGCGGCGTGTATTTGTATTGTACTTGGTGGGATGCTTGTTTGGCATGGTCTGTACGATTCCGCTGAAAATGAATCCGCATATTCCGACAACGAAGCCATTCCCGAAATGATACCGGAGCAGGAGGAAGGCGGTGCGGACGGATCTGACAACGGCAGCGGAGTGGTTCTGGAGCAGAAGATGAGCTTCAAATTATTCGATGCTCCTGAAGATGCTATGGAGAACGCTGATTTCGTTCTGACAGCCACTGTACAGGAAATCGGCGATTCCTACGCGCAAAACAGTCCGGATACCATCGGAATTCCGGGAGGCTCCGGCGAGCTTGACTACATCCGTTCCATCCGAACGCCGATCACACTGACTGTCGATGATGTATATTATGACAGCTCAGGAACCGTCGGTGATATGCTGACCGTCCTTGAATATCAGGGTACTGTGGGAAAATACACACTGACAAGTCCCTTCCCCATGCCGGAAGAAAACAAAAAGTATCTGCTGTTCATCGCACAGGCACCGGACGGAAAAACAAATATCATAATTGGACAGGCAAGCGTTCTGCTGGAAGGAGACAGCTTCACGCCTCTGATGAACGACAGGATGTACAGCAAATGGAATACAACCGATGAACTGCTGGAAGCTGTCCGGCTTGCCGCAGAAAATAAGGAGGAATAAAATATATGAAGAAGAAAGTATTGATCCCGATCTGCATTATACTTGCGCTGATTCTTCTGATTGGCGTATGTCTTGCGTATATGAGTGTAAAATCCCTTGACTTCTCTGTTGGCAGAGTGCTGTCCGCAAACAACAGTATGATGCTGGTTCTCGACAACTCTCCGATTCAGATGTCGTGCCGAAAAGAAGACAACAAAATGTTTGCCAAGCTCACGGATGGCGACAAGGTTCTGGTTCTGCACGACGGCATTGCCGAATCCTATCCCGGAAAGACCGGTGTGTATGGAATATTCAAGCTGGAAGACGGCAGTATAACAGATATTCCGGATGGAATTATTGAGTCTCTCACCGAGCTTGGATGGAGAATTACTGCAACAGGCAATCGCGGTGAAAGCTACACGGATGAATGGATGGAAAAATCCGACCGCACAAAGACGGACAGCGAGCTGATCGGACATATCCGCATCACGGAAATCTACGACAACTGCTTCTTCGCGTCTCCTGTGATCCCCATGCCGTATCAGATTAAACTGAACGGTACGCTCTCCTCAGAATGGTGTGTGGGAGATCAGGTGCTTGTGACATACGAAAATGTCTACTACGATGATCAGACACATCACATCGAAGCGGATTTTCTAACTGTAGAACCCAGCGATTTTGAGATTGATCCGGGTGCTGATTACAAACCGGTCATCTACCTCTATCCCGAAGAAGAAACCGAAGTTTCGGTGAAGCTCGATTACAGCGGACGTCTGACCTGCACTTATCCCAAATACAACGATGGCTGGACGGTGACGGCATCTCCCGACGGCACGCTGACGGATAAGAAAGGCCAGACCTACAACTACCTCTACTGGGAAGGCGAAACGCTGACACAGTATGATCTGTCGAAAGGCTTCTGCGTGAAAGGTGCCTATACCGCTGCATTCCTTGAGGATGCACTTGCCAAGCTCGGTCTGAACCGTCGGGAAGCAAACGAGTTCATCGTATTCTGGCTGCCGATGATGCAGGAGAATCCGTATAACATAATTTCGTTCCAGGGGGATGTCTATACCGAATCTGCGAAGCTGGACATCACCCCTGCCCCGGACACAGTCATCCGTGTGTTCATGGCATGGCAGGCATCGGATGAATATGTAGAAATGGAAGCACAGGAACTGTCAGCACCCGAACGTGACGGATTTACCGTGATCGAATGGGGCGGTACGGAAGTAAAATACAGCTAAAACAAAAGACCGGAGACAGCCGGATGTTTCCACCCGACCACCTGCGGTCGTCATCTATTTATACCATACCTTTTACTACCGGAGCCAGTAATACTCTTCCCGTCCCGCGATACACATTCACAAGTCCCTCTCCGGAAGCAGCGGAACCGACCAACGTCTTTCCGGAGCGTTCGACCGTAAACTCCAGGCTGCCGCTCCATGCAATCGCCATGTTGCCGTCCACCTTCAGCACATCGTTGTCGAGGTTAATTTCTACCAACTTTTCCTTCGGACAGGGTGACTCAAGACACAGAATTCCGTGTCCGATAATTCCCAGGTTGAACAGCCCTTCGTTTCCGGCAACAGCAATTAGAAAAATCCGGATGTGGATCGACGGTGTATATTAATGCTACTCTTTTTTATCAAATTTGCAGTATGTGATCTTTCGGCAGTGTGGGCAGTATTGATCTCTGCCGGCAGAGTCGTGAACCCCTATATGGGTACGAGAGAATTTCGGTTGAAAAACTTTGCCGCATTCTGTACATCTGTACTTTAATCGCGAGTAGTAAATCCGTACACATAAAAGAGAAACAAAAATCGTAACGGGCAGGATCATGATTACAACCAGAGGATGAATACCCATTCCCAAAAGATCTTCGATTCCAATATGAAAAGATGACATTTTTATCTCCAATACCCTTAAATTTCATAATACCCAAGCCATAACC
>JBGVOJ010000323.1:0-7424 GCA_045126415.1 Eubacteriales bacterium
CGCCAGCCGTTGGCGGTAGTGATGTTGACGGACTTCACGCGGACGGCACCGTAGGAATTGTTGATGATCTGGCAGTTGTCGGCGGTGGTCACGTCACCGGTCTGGGACATTGCCATCGGAAGCGCGGTCGGAACGGTCACGGACATTGCGGTTGCGGAGGGATCGCCCTCCATCGTGCCGTCTTCGGTAGAGCTGAGGTAAACGGGAGTGCTGCCGGAACCGCCGTCGGTGTCGATTTCAGCGGCGGAAGTGCAGACAGAAGCGGACAGAGCCATGCAGAGTGCGAGAGCAAGAGTGATAAACTTTTTCATTCAGTAAATCTCCTTTTGATGATAAAATTTTTGAATTTTCGTTGGTTTGCGGGTTATTCCTGAACGGTGATATGGATGATGGCACCGGCACAGCCGAGGGACACGCCGGTTTCGGGATCGAGGTTGTGGAACATCGCGGTGCATTCGTATGTACCTGCGTCCAGATCAACATCGAGGGTATCGGATTCGATCTTACTGCCGACCGGAATTGCGCCGGATTTGTAGATCGTCTCACCGGTATTGTTGCAGGTGATTTCGACCATCTGCGGATAACGGTTGATTCCTTCGTTGACGATCATGAGATTGCCTTCGGAAGTACCGTCCTTGAACGTCGGGGAGGTGTTCATGGAAATGTTAATCATACCTTCCTCCACCTTTTCGTTGAGGGACGCAATGATCTTTTCGGTATCGGCTTCATTCCAGCCGCCTTCCACCGCACCGTCATCGTAGACAATGCCGGGGAATGCGGTATCTGCGGGATTTTCGGTGGGCTTGTCTCCTTCGCATCCGCGGAAAGCGGCAAGCAGGATGGCGAGAACAAGAAGAACGCCGATCAGGATACCGGCGTTACGATAGGGATTCTTCGGCTTTGCAGAGGTTTTCGGCTTGTTCATGATGCAGAACTCCTTTGTGTTTTTGAAAATATGTTTTTGTGTTCCGGTTCAGTTTATCGTCTACGGCGGAACAACCAGACGTCGGAGCAGATAGTTCTTCAGCGTCTTTCCTCCTTTCCGTTCAGGATGCAGTTGACCACGTTTTTGTCGTGGGTTTCCTTGCTTACCACCGCTTCCAGAATTGTCTTCGTGAGATACGGTTTGACATAATGGATTTTGTGAGTGATGCTGTCAAGGCTTTCGAGGATGTAGATGATATGATCTGCTTCCAGTTTCAGTACCCGATCTTTCGCCAGTGCATACGGGTAGGAATCGTCTCCTACACGGATGAACGCCCGGGGGATGCTGACAATCTCCACAGCAATATCGACGATTTCGTCCAGACGCTCCTTCGGGAAGCGTTCGCACAGAATGTCGTATTCGATGTTCTCACGGATTCTCTCACACGCTTCGTCATATCCCATCACATCCTTCGGCGGCGGCACATCCTCTGTATTCTGTAAGGAGAAGGATGGATATGAACTTATTGCGTCAGTAATTATTGTTTCCGTACTTGTTGGAATAGTATTTATTTGTGCGTCGTTTTCCGGCTCCGCATCCTCCGAAAACGGATTTTCCGCCGGCGGTTCCTCCAAAGCCGAAAAAAATTCCGGTTCCGCAGAATCTGCAAGCTCCGCCTGCTTCTGCATATACTCTGCATTCAGTTCGGGTGACTCATAGATAATGTATTCCGTATCGACGATCTGTCCCTTCTCGTTGCGGTGCTGCTTCCGGACAAGATAACCGTACTGTTCCAGTTCCTTCATTGCACTACTGACCGCGCTTTTTCCGTCCTTGCACATCGCTGCCATTCCGGTGATGGAATAGTCCCAGGTGTCCGTGTTGCACAGCATCTTGCAGAGCAGCGCACACGCTTTCAGCGAAAGTCGGCTGTCGCGCAGCGGATAGTTGGAGATTACGGTATAGTTTGCAGTTTTTTCTATGCGGATAACCGGCATGATTTATTCCTCCGTTTCGGTGTCTTTGATTGTTGTTGTCTTTGTAATGTTAAGAGTTTCTACGCCATGCTTGGCGATGATAACTGCGTTTACGATGAACCGGAACGCTTCCGGCGGCACAGTCCAGCCGTCCACCAACTCTGTCATCGGCAGATTGGTCTTGCCGGAGTACAGCAGTCTGGCATAGGCGAACAGAGTGTAGTTGTACGGTGAAATCCCCTGAATCCGAAAGTCACGCAGATACAGTCTGCTTTTCAGGAAACAACGGGAACTCCGCTTGTACAAGTCATCGTTCGAGGTCAGCAGATAAACCGCGGCGTAATAGGCGGGAGATACGAAAGTTTCCTCACACTGTGAAATACAGTAGGTGAATCGCTGTTCGTGAAGTTCGTCTGCCCACATGGTTCCGGGAAAGGTTTTGATGAGTTTCTGCAAACGCCGGATCAGTTCGGGATTGTAGTAGAAGGAATTCGCTACGATTTCCTCATACCCGACCACACCGGCGGCGATCCGTTCCGGTAAGATGATGCAGTCGAGAGCTTCACAGCCGACGTTTGGAAAATATTCGGTACAATAGCGGCAGTCCACTTCTTCGGGGGTAGGTCTGCGGTTTCTGATGTGCATAGGCAATTGCTCCTTTTTTCTGGAAATGAAAAAAGGGATAAGCTGATGTTGTAAAATCAAACTTATCCCTTGTGTGTATGTATTCAGTTTTTAACGTTCATGATTCTGCTGACGTTTTCGCTGCCAGCCGACCAATAGTTTTTCAATGACTTTTTGCATCTGCTGCGGTGTATAGGAACGCGGAAAATATTTTTGCAGGATGTCGGCAGGAATGGTCAGATCAGTCCGTTCCGGCTTTTTCTGTTCCATCATTATATCGAGAATTGTGTCTTCGGTAAGTTCACCGGATTGGGAGAGCTTTTTCATGCGCTGGGCTTGGGACAGGGAAGGGGTGGCTTGTTCTGATTCGATGGTGGTGAGAAGAATCCGCTGCTCCTCCGGTTTGAGATAAGATATTTCTACGGCAGGAGTCATGGCGATTTTTTTGTCATCCACCATCTGTTGTAATCCGGGTTGTAATTCGGTCAGGCGTATGTAACGCTGGATTTGGGCGCGGCTTTCGCCTGTCTGTTCGGCGATGATTTCATCCGAACGTTTATGTGTCTCAACTTGAGACGCATTTTCTTTTGATGGTCTTCCGGCGCGTCGTTTGATTGCTTCCATTTTCATTTTATAAGCGGCGGCACGTTCGCTCGGAAGAATATTCTCACGCTGTAAATTGGAATCGCACATAAAAATTGTGGCTGTGTCACGGTCAATATTACGGATGACAGCAGGGATTGTTTCGATTCCTGCAAGTTCGCAGGCACGTTTACGGCGGTGCCCGGAGATGATTTCGTACCCTCCTTCTTCGCGTGGACGGACGATGATAGGAACGAGGACACCATATTCTTTGATGCTTTCGACGGTTTCGCGCATAGCTTCATCGTCGCGGACCTGGAAAGGATGAGCGGGGAAGGGATGGAGTGAATTCAGCGGAAGATGAATTATTTCTTCATTATATATTGTAGAGATCACCTCCTGAAACAGGGAATAATAAAGATACCTCATTTTGGATGAGGTATCTTGTGGAGACTATTCTATGAATTTAACGGTATTCTTCAAGAAAATCACAGATCAGCAGCTTGTGTTTCCATGACTTTACCTTAATATCATCAAAATCTTTTGACATTATATACTCTACCAATGAAATCTTCGGAATCAGATACTTCCCGTTGATATAGAAAGACTTGAGTTTTTCCTTACTACACCATCCGATCACAGAGGTTGTTGAGTATCCGGTAAATTCAGAAACTTCTTTCACGGATGTCAGATCGTCGTAATCACTGAGTTCCGCTTCAAGGTATTCCCGGAACAGCTTTCTTTCCGCTTTCGATAATTCGCTGATTAACGGCATGGGAGTATCTTCTTCAGGTTTGTGTTTTCCGGCTGTTCCCGAATACCATCCGGGTGGAGCGGAGTATCGGTTGGGATGAACCCTACGGTCAATGAGATACTTAATTACATCATCGGTCTTGATGGTGTATCGCCGTGTTTTCTTTCCGGTATCCGTACACGGTATAAGTCCGCTTGTCAGCAGATAGAGCGCGGTTGATTTGCTGATATGTGCGACACGGTAAAATTGATCTTTTGTCATAGTCTTGGGGTATGTTTTTCTGAGTTCTGTAAAGTATTGAACATCCTTTTTCATCTGGATAACCACCTTGATTACCCGGTCTTGCCACTTCAAGTTTTAAATTTCTATTGATAATTATTCAGCTTTATGATATAATTATTATCATAAAGCCGGTTATTATTTTGATTAAATATTCTTGGAAAGCGGCCAGAGAGGACTGGACTGCTTTCGAGTTGACCGGGGTAAATTTTCGTTGACAACAGGTGTTATCCGTGGGGATTTTTGGGGGTGAGTTCTCTCCAAGTTCTCTCCAAAATGCAAAAGTTCTCTCCAAATCGGCGATTTTTCGAGAAATATTCGATTTCATTCGATTTCGCGCGTATTCTCGCAAAATCTCACTTTTTCGGGGAAAAGACCATGGATTTTGCCGGTTTTAGTGCGGTTTTTAACGTCTATTAAAGGATGATGGCTTCCGTTATTTACCGCCAAAGTGGAAATTGCCTTAAAGACTCGAAATCAGTTTGCCGGCAACGGCACGTGGGTTCGAATCCCACCGCTTCCGCTCAAGAGCCGGCAGTTTTAGAAACTGTCGGTTTTTTCATTTGGTATACAGATGTGTGAAATTTTTATCCCCAAGCAAAGGAGAACCCCTATGGCAGTCAGAAAAGGTAATTTAATGAGCGTCCGTGATGACATCAAAGTCCTCGACGCTACCCTCCGCGACGGCGGTTTATGCAACAATTTCCGTTTCAGCGATGATTTTGTACGTACGCTCTACAAGACGAACATCAAGAGCGGCGTTGACTATATGGAATTTGGCTATAAGGCAGACCCCGATCTCTTCAATGCGGAAGAATACGGTCCGTGGAAGTTCTGCCGCGAGGAAGACATCCGTGCCATCGTCGGTGAAAACATTTCCGACATGAAGATCGCTGTCATGGCGGACGTCGGACGCTGCAACTTCCGCCGGGATTTCCTGCCGAAGTCCGAATCCGTGATTGACATGGTGCGTGTGGCGTGCTACATCCATCAGATTCCCGCAGCACTTGAAATGATCGAATATTTCCACGAACTCGGCTATGAGACCACCTGCAACATCATGGCGGTTTCCCAGGCCGGCGGCTACCAGATCGAAGAGGCTCTCGCGATGCTTGCGGAATCGTCCGTGGACGTCATCTACCTTGTCGACAGTTACGGTTCGTTCTATCCCGAAAATGCTTCCGATCTTGCGCTGACCTATCTCAAGGTTGCCGAAGCGGCAGGCAAGAAGGTCGGCTTCCACGCGCACAACAACCAGAATCTCGCGTTTGCGAACACCATCGACACGCTGTCCCGCGGTGTCAGCTACCTTGACGCAACGGTGCAGGGGATGGGACGCGGTGCTGGCAACTGCGCGCTCGAACTCCTGCTCGGCTTCCTCAAGAATCCGAAGTACAACCTGTACAGCGTGCTGACATTTATCGAAAAGTACATGATTCCGCTGAAGGAATCCGGGGTAACGTGGGGATTTGACCTCCAGTACATGTTCACGGGTCAGCTCAACCGTCACCCGCGTGAAGCAATGGCGTTTACGTCTCAGGGACGCGGAGATTACTGCGAATTCTACAAGGAACTGCTCGATCACGAATAAGAAAATTGCCGGACAGACGGAGAGTCTGTCCGGCGTTTTGCGTTATGGAGGTCAGTCGAGGGTATAGGTGAAGTCGAGGGCGAGCTGTTCGTCTTCGGCGACATAACGGTCAACGTAAGCGAACTTGAACGTGCCGCAGTCGATCACGCCGTTGCCGCGTTTGATTTTGATGTTCTTTGCGTTCGCGGGAATTGCCATGTACAGCGCGGATTTTACATGACCGCCGAAGTAATTGAAGGTCCTGCCGTGATATATATTCTCTTCCTTCGTGATACCCCAGAAGATATCCGAGGAGGAGGTAGTAATCATGCAGTCATGAAGCCACATATCGGGATAAACTTTTTTCATAGAGACGGCTTTATGACGGCAATGATTATCCACTGTTTTATACACAGGATAGTCGATTTCATTTCCTTCATTATCAAAGGTGCCGACAGTTGTTAAGCACTCGTGGTGACCACAGTCAAACCAATTCTGATCATCGGGAATTTTTCCGTTCCATTCTTCCAGCAGCCGATTCCGTTCCGCATGATCGGGGACAGGCGTTCTTATTCCGACATAACTCAGATCAAGGTCGAAGAACGTGATACTGTAGTGACTGATTTCCCCCTCTTCCGCAAACACCATCGTCGGAATCAGCTTTTCCAGTGCCGTCACGATGTTCGCGCACATTTTACACTCCTTCAGATGTTCCGCAACAATCGCCTTGTTTTCCTCCGACAGCTTGCCCATCGCGTACATGAACAGATATTTATACATTTCCTTGCATTCCATAGTCGAAACTCCTTTTCGTTTTTTCTTTTCCGGTCTGACCGCGTCTTCCAGACCGAGCATTTTCCGGATTTCGCTGATCGCATAATGCGCTTTGCTTTTAACCGTCCCTTTCGGAATCTGCATGACTTTCGACGTTTCCTCGACCGACAGTCCGTCAAGATACCGGAACGTGACGACTTGCCGCTGAACTTCCGGTAACTTTGCGACCGCCGTGAGGACTTCGGCGGTCAGCTCACTGCGGAGATAATCCTCCTCCGGAGACGCACCGTCGGAGAGAAACGCGGAAAGCGGATCGTTTTCGCCGTCCACGGGGATATCCAGAGAAACCGGGCACGGGTGCGTGGAACGCGAAGCGGTATTCCGGATGTGATTCAGCGCAATGCGAGAGAGCCAGTGACGGAGGCGGCCGTCTTCGCAGTAACTGTCATATACGCGGAAAGCGCGGATCCAGATTTCCTGCAACAGATCCTCTGCTGTTTCGCGGCTGTCCGTGTGCTTCCGGACAAGCGCGAACAGCCACGCGGTGTTCTCCTCCACCACGGTCTCAAACGGGGCCTTCATGCGTCTCACCTCGCTGTTTTCGTTCGTTTTTTGTGTACACACTTACTATAACACGGTTTCGCGGAAAAGGTTCAAAAAAGGAAAGGATTTATTATCATTTTCGAAAATTTGTTGGATTTACATAAATTTAAGAGAGCGGATTTATTATTTCAACTGAAATTACAGCGCAGACGGCGGCGGATTCTTTACTATTACGAAAAATCATGCTATAATTTGATCAACCGACAACATACAATTCCGCCGGATCTTTTGGCGGATGGAAAGGAACTTTCATGAAACGAAATCTCATTCTTGCCCTTGTGGCTGCCATGCTTCTGCCGATGTTCGCGCACATTTTACACTCCTTCAGATGTTCCG
>JBGVOJ010000324.1:0-5500 GCA_045126415.1 Eubacteriales bacterium
CGTGGGTGAACGGAATGAACATGGTAATGATGTCGTCCGTTATGCGGAGTTCATATTTGTTGAAGAACCCGTTGATGACGATGCCGACACGTGCCGCTTCCGCGAGGATATCTCCCATATAGGCTTCGCTGAACAGCGACGGGTCATAATGCGTGAGAATCCGCACCTGTGTCAGCTCATACGTCTCCTTGATGAGCGCTTCAAGCGAGTAGATGTCCTTTTTCGAAAACAGGCGCGGCAGAAAACAGCCCACCTCCGCGATGCGCTGTTCCCGGTTTATTTTTACGGTTACGTCCCGCGCCGTTTCGAAAATCTCCCGGTGTACTCCCGAGACGACCGGCGCGGTTTTCTTGAAAATATCGGATAAGGTTCGGCCTTCTGCCATGTCATACCTCTTTGTTTTCCTTCAGTGCTTCGTACGTTTCCTCGAGAAGCGTCTCGATGACTTTGTCCTCGTCCACCTTCCGCACAGTTTCACCGTGACGGAACAGGAGAGCAAAACCGTCGCCGCCCGCGATACCGAAGTCTGCCTCACGCGCTTCGCCGGGACCGTTGACCGCGCATCCCATGATCGCGACGGTCAGACGTCTGCCGTTTGTGCGGATGTTTTCCGTCGCGGCACGGTATTTTTTGCTGATGTCGATGAGGTCGATCTTCGTACGGCCGCAGGTCGGACAGGACACGATGTCGATGCCGCCCGCTTCGTACAGTCCGAGAGATTTGAGAATTTCCTTTCCCGCGCTGACTTCCGTCACGGGGTCCGCGGTCAGCGAAACGCGGATGGTATCGCCGATCCCACGCAGGAGAAGTGCACCGATCCCCATAGAATTCTTGATAAGTCCGGCGAAATCGTCCCCCGCTTCGGTCACACCGAGGTGGAGGGGATAATCGCTCTGCGCGGAAACAAGCTCCGCCGCCGCCGTCATTTCGGAAATGTCCGACGACTTGATGGAAATCACAATATCGGAAAAGCCGCAGTCTTCCAGCTGTCCGGCTTCCTCCATCGCGGATTCCGCCAGTGCTTCCGCACACGGTCTGCCGTACTTGGCGAGCAGTTTCCTGTCAAGCGAGCCGCCGTTGACGCCGATGCGGATCGGAACTCCCGCATCTTTGCAGGCGTTCGCGACTTCACGTACCTTCCACGCATCGCCGATATTGCCCGGATTGATGCGGATCTTGTCGGCACCGCATTTCAGCGATTCGAGCGCAATACGGTAGTCGAAATGGATGTCGGCGACCAGCGGGCAGGTGATGCCGCGCTTTTTGGCTTCCGTGAAGACCGCCGCTGCTTCCGCATCCGGCACCGCCATACGTACGATGTCACATCCGGCGTTTGCAAGACGTTCGATCTGCGCAACCGTCGCGGTAATGTCATGCGCGGGCGTGTTCGTCATTGACTGGACGGAAATCGGATGTCCGCCGCCGATTTTCACGTTTCCCGCCATCACGGTACGGGTCAGTTTTCTCTGTATGTCTTTCATAATATTATTTTTCTCTTATCAGATTGAAGTTTTTTGAAAGGGGTTCGGGGAAAATCTTTTTTCAAAAAAGTTTTTCCCGAGAATATTTCATATCAATGTAAAAATATCCTTCACTGCCACAACGACCATCAGGATCATCAGAAGTACCATGCCCGCGAAGTGGACATACCCTTCGATTTCGGGACGTACGGGCTTTCTGCGCAGCAGTTCGATCACCTGGAAAAACAGGCGTCCGCCGTCGAGTGCCGGAAGCGGGAGCAGGTTCATCACCCCGAGGTTCATGCTGATGACCACGGCAAGATAAACGAGATCGCCGACACCGGATTCCGCCGCTTCGCCGAGAGCTTTCGTCACGCCGACCGGCCCGGAAACACTTTCCACGCCGTACCGTCCGCGGACAAGGTCATACAGGGATTCCCAGATCATTTTGATGGTCGACGTCGAGCGGAACACCGCGTGTTTCAGAACGGTCACGGGCGTTTTCGCTTCCGGATTCACCTTGAAATCCACGTTGCCGTACCGGATGCCATGATCCGCAATGGTCGGGAAGACCACATTCTCGAACGTGATCCGTTCCCCGTCACGGATGACCGTCACGTCGAGCGGCTCAATGCCGCGGCGCATGACTTCGTAAATAGTTTCATTCGCAATGCGGACACGTGTTCCTTCGATCTCGACGATTTCATCGCCGACCTGCAGACCGGCCGCCTGTGCGTAATTGGGGGTTCCGTCCTCATGTTCGACGAACGCGCCGATGACATTGGACGGGAGAACATCCTGCGTCATGACAAGCAGGGACATGACAATCACGCCGATCAGCAGATTCATGAACGCGCCGGCAGCGGTGACGATGATCCGCTGCCACACCGGCTTGCGGTGGAAGGCGTTTTCGTCGTCCGATTCCTCGTCTTCCCCAACCATGCTGACAAAGCCGCCGATGGGCAGAGCACGAAGGGAGTACGCGATCCCCGTTTTCTGCGAACGGCGCGAGAACAGCTTCGGTCCCATGCCGATGGCAAATTCCCGGATCGTCACACCGAATGCGCGCGCGGTCAGGTAATGTCCGAGTTCATGGATGAAGATCAGAAAACCGAAAATGAGAAGTGCTAATATAATGTGCCAGATATTAATGAAAATCACTACCTTTTGATAAGATTGCCGCAGATTTCGCGTGCCTGACGTGCGGCCTCGGAAATGCTTTCTTCCGATATATCATAGGATACATCAACTTTGCCGAGCGTTTCAAGCACAAGGGATGAAATTTCTGTGAATCCTATCTTTTTTGCGAGAAATGCAGCGACCGCTTCCTCATCCGCCGCAATAAGAGACACCGGAGCGGTTCCACCGGTGCGCACCGCCTGTCTTGCCGTGTCGAGCAGAGGAAACGCCGTCGTGTCGGGGGCGGCAAACGTCAGCTGACCGAGCTTCGCGAAGTCAAGACCGGAGGAGTTCACCTTCGCGGTATCCGGCGCGGTCGCGGCATAGCGGATGCAGTCGCGCATATCGGGATAGCTGAGTTCGGCGAGTATAGTATTATCAGTATATTCCACCATCGAGTGAATTATACTCTGCGGATGCACGACAACCTCCACCCGATCCTCCGGTACACCGAACAGACGTACCGCTTCGATGATCTCGAATCCCTTGTTCATGAGAGTCGCGGAGTCAATGGTGATCTTCGGTCCCATCTTCCATGTCGGATGGGCGAGAGCTTCCTCGGGTGTGACGGACTTCAGGTCATCCGCGGAACGTCCGAAAAAGGGACCACCCGAAGCGGTGAGCAGGATTTTTTTCAGATTTGCGGCCGCGTTCCGTCCTTCGAGACAGCGGAACACCGCACTGTGTTCGCTGTCCACGGGAATAAAATCCCCGCCGGACGCACGGATACGATCAAAAATAAGATTGCCCGCCGCGATGATGGCTTCCTTGTTCGCCATCGCGACACGCTTGCCGGATTCTGCCGCCGCAAACGCCGCCGCAGTCCCTTCCAGACCGCCGATGGAATGGAAAATAATGTCCGCGTTGGTGGTACGTACGGCGTCGAGAAGCTCGTCCGTCGCACAGAGGATTTCGGGCGCGTCGTTTTCCGACGCCAGCTGTTCGCGCAGTTCCGCCGCCGTTTTTTCGTCGGCAACGGATACGGTATGCGGATGGAATTCACGGATCTGTTCCATCAGCAGGCGGACATTCCGTCCCGCCGCGAGGAAAATCACGTCCAGCCCGAGTTCACGCACAACATCCAGTGTCTGCGTCCCGACGGAACCGGTCGAACCGAGCACCATTGCTTTGTTGATTGTTCTTTTTTTGATATTTAAATCTACCATAGCTTCTCCAGAGCTGATTTGAAATTCTCAGAAAGTCAGAGCAGGATCCCCGAAAACGCGGGAATCTGCGAAAGGATGTAGAGAACCGGCGCGGTCAGAAGAACACTGTCAAAGCGGTCGAGAACGCCGCCGTGTCCCGGGAACACCCAGCCGTAGTCCTTGATGCCGAAACGGCGCTTGATGACGGACGCGATCAGGTCACCGATCTGCGAAATCACGGAGACAATCGCACCCGCGAGCATCATGACGAGATAGTTCGGCATGACGGAAGAATCGAAGAAATTCTTGATGATGAGCGAGTAGATCACATACGAGATTCCAGCGAAAACGATCCCGCCGATGCTTCCCTCGACGGTTTTCTTCGGAGATACCTCGGGAATGAGCTTATGTTTGCCGAACAGACGTCCGCAGATGTACGCAAACGTGTCGCTGCTCCACGGACCGACGAACACGAGAAGGTAGAAATACTTTCCGATATCCCGCAGAAAAACGATCGACGTGAACGCAACGGTCACGTAGAACACACCTGTGAAAGCGGATGACGCAATGGTATAATCCAGCTTGCCGCGTGAAAAGACCGTCGCCGCGAATACGCAGATCATGTATACGATACAAACGGCAAACACAAGCGGCAGCGGATTCTCGCTTATCCGCACAAGCTGCGGGAGAACAATTGCCGTGAGATAGGACGGAACCGCAATCCAGACGTTGTTCCGCAGTCCCACGCAGCCGACCATTTCATACGCGGCAGCCAGTCCGAGAATCGACATTGCCAGCGGCAGCATGAACGTATCGGAAAAATAAAGGAACGGGAAGAATACCGCAATCGCAACGATGGCGGTAATGGTACGTTTTAACATCGTAAGTCTCCTGTTAACAAAATGCTGAAGCATGGATGTCCCGGATCGGGTTGGTTATACCCCACCCCAGCGGCGTCCGCGTCCCGCGAAATCGCGTACGGCAAGATCAACGTCGGCGGTGGTGTAATCGGGCCACATCTTCGGCGAGAAATGGAACTCGGAATACGTGCTCTGCCAGGTAAGGAAATTGGAAATGCGCTGTTCATTGCCGGTACGGACAATCAGATCCGGTTCCGGACATCCGGCAGTATACAGATATGCAGAAATATCCTCTTCCGTGACCGGAGTTTTGTCTCCGCGCAGGGATTTTTCCTGCACCAGACGATTGACCGCCTGTACAATCTCCGCACGTCCGCCGTAGTTGAGCGCAATATTCAGACGGTACGGCCGTCCCGCCGTTTCCTTTTCCAGTCCGGCGCACTTTCGACCGATGCTCTCGCCGAGACCGTACGCGTCACCGATGAACCGGAACTCAATGTCCCTTTCATCGCCGGCTTCCGCGATGTAATTTATGAGAAGGGTCATGATCGCTTCGACTTCCCTTCTCGGACGCTTGATGTTTTCCGTGGAAAACGCGTAGACCGTGCAGCATTCGATTCCGATCTTCTTGCAGTAGCGCACGATGGTCTTGAAATTCGCCGCACCCGCACGGTGTCCGGCTTCTCTGGGCTGTCCTTTCGCGGTCGCCCAGCGGCCGTTGCCGTCCATGATGAACGCGATATGGCGCAGCCCACTCTTTTCCACGACTTCCGTGATCGGAATGTCCGTTAAATCTATCATAATAACACCATGTTTTCACGAAATATAGAAGAAAATATGTATTTACAAGAATTAC
>JBGVOJ010000325.1:0-2768 GCA_045126415.1 Eubacteriales bacterium
GGTTGCCCTGATCGCGCTGGTTCTTCTGTTGATTTTGGCATGGAACTATATCAAGCTGCTCTTTGAAGCGGCGGAGCGATACATTCTGCTTGGGGTACTGGTATTCACGGCTCCCGTTGCTTTTGCCATGGGTTCGGCGCAGTCTACCAGTAATATCTTCAAGAGCTGGTGCCGGATGTTTGCCGGGCAGATGTTCCTGCTCGTTATGAACGCATGGTGCCTGCGGCTGTTTACATCTATGGTTGGCACATTTATTGCAAATCCGCTGTTTGTGTGAAAAGAGGAAGATTTGAGGAAATTCTCCCGGCACGAGAGTTTCGCTCGGCGAAGAAGGTGTTGTGTGTGTGCTGAAATTATGCTATACTGTGTGCAGAAGCGGTGCACAGCTTATTCTGGTATGAGGAGATACTTTATGGAGAATATTGGAAAAAGAATCAAGGATTTACGGAAGAAAAATGATCTTACACAGGAAAAACTGGCGGATTTACTCGGTGTCACTTATAAGTCGGTCAGCAAGTGGGAGTGTGGTCTGACAACACCCGATCTTGCCATGATCGTACCGCTGGCGAGAGTTCTACACGTTTCCGCGGATGAGCTGTTGGGGATGAGACCTACGGAACAGGATGAACGCAAGGCATATTTTGAGACAGAATATGTTGAACACTGGAATGAACACTGGCAAAAAGACGATCTCGAAGAGAATTATTTGCTTGCAAAACAAGCGGTTAAGGAATTTCCGGAGGAATACAAGTATTGGCAGTGGCTCGGTTCGGTTGAATATATCATGTCATTTGATCAAAAACCGGAAGAGTTTATGGATTGGATTGATAATTCCATAAAGCACAATCTGATTGCTTATGAAAATGGGGATGGCGAAGAATGTAAGGACCATGCATTATGGGATATAATCTGTGCCTACAGATACAGCGACCGTGTAGAAGAGGCAAAGAAATATGCAGAATTATTTCCCGAAAATTTCACAACACGTGATGATGCTCTGTCACTCTGTCTTGAGGGTGAAGAATTGCTGACACATCAACAGAGGATGCTTTCCAAGACGTTTTCAAAACTTTGTTGTATACTTTATGAAATGTACAGATATGGAGATGCGTCGGATCAGAGAGTCAGAGCTTGTGTGGAAGCGGAGAAGAAAATAATCGATGCCATCATTCCCGACGGAGATCCATTGCACTTTAATTCACATCTCAGTGATATCCATGAAAAGCTTGCTGATATTGCCCTGGTATCCCAGGATTATACCACAGCAGTGCAAGAACTTGAAAAAGCAAAAAAATATGCTGCTGCATTGGATAAAGCTATGATATCCGGTAAACAGTATTATACCTGCCTGCTTCTCGATCATTGTAATTACGAGTATTACAGACCACTCGAAAGCGGTTATTGGGAAAAGGCTTTACTTGACGGATTAAGTACAGATGGCAAATATGCTGTTCTGCGTGACCGCGATGATTTTAAGTCATTATTTGGATAATGTAAAGTCACGATGTTTTTAGAAAAATAATATCTTAAATCCACAGGAACATCTTTGCTGCCGTAACGAATGCGGTGACATGGATGTTCCTATCTTTATGACGTTAATATTAAGCAAAACTTATGTTTTTTTGCCCATACGATGTTGAGGTACATAATGAAAAAATTATTGATTATATCTCTGACCGTGCTGATGATTTACAGTCTTTGTTCCTTATCGGTTCTTGCAGTGACGGAAGGAGAAGTACAGTCACAGGTAGCGGCACAGGGGAAGGACGCAGTCACCGGAAACATCCTGATCTGGTTTCTCTGTGCGGTTGCGTTCCTGAAGGTATCCCAGAAGATTGACACCTTTCTGTCATCCCTCGGTATCAATGTCGGTCACACCGGCGGCAGTATGCTGGGGGAACTGATGATTGCTTTCAAAGGTATCAAAGGTGCCAGCGGTGGGGCATTCGGCGGCTCTTCCGGCGGACATACCACCAACAACACTGGCAGTGAAGCGTTCCTTTCCGGTGGGCTTGCCGGTGCGGTTGGCCGTACAACGGAACGGAATGCCGCAAGCAGTGTGACAAACCGGCAGACACACAGCATCAGCCAGAAGATGTATAACTCCAGTGTACAAAAAGGTGGTGAATTTGCGAACACCGTCATCGGTGCGGTTGCCAAGGGAGATATCAAGTCTCAGGGTACCATCACCGGAGAAAGAGCCGCAGAAGCTATGACCTCCTACTTCGGACATACCGGAAAATCCAATGCTCCCAAGTTCAGTGAAACAGAAATCGGTGGAGGGAAAATCATCGGAAAGAATCCATCGGCGGTGCGGCTCCCACGGAATTTGCTATGTACAATGCTGATCAGTACATGAAGCCGGAAGGTGCGTTCACCACCGAAACGGCGGCGGACGGTTCCAAATGGTACAAGCAGACACCGCAGGATACCGTGCAGCGGACACCATATATGGATGCAAACGGGGACGTGAAATACAACGAAACCATTGTCCAGCAGCTTCCGCAGATTCCCAGACGAAAGGATAGAGTATAACAACGATGAAAGTGTTGACAAATACATCGATGTATAGTATAATATTACTGAGATAATAATACGAATGCATGGAGGTATTACAATGAATCGTGATATGCTTACCGCTTCTGCGGTGATGCGCTCTATCGTGCCCATCACCAGATTCAATCGTGGAGAAGCGAGCAAGATTTTTGATGAAGTAGAATCCAGCGGCATGAAGATCGTGGTCAAGAATAATAAGCCTGCCTGTGTTC
>JBGVOJ010000326.1:0-3299 GCA_045126415.1 Eubacteriales bacterium
TTTCTGTAACTTGATGCCCCGTCCCAACAATCCCAGACCCGGAATTTTCAAAGGGGTTTTGCGGAACCTTTTCCCAAAGGTTTCCGTAAAACCCCTTTTCTTTGCTTTTTTCTTTGTGCGAAAGACCGTTTACGCTTTTCCGTCGCAGCCGAACAGAAGCATTTTTTCCTTAACAGCGTTTTTGATATACTCTACCTTCTTGTTCCGCAGCGGGAGATAGTCCAGCCCTTCCGCAAGGCCTGCTTTCATCCCTTCAATGCCGGCGATGCACAGGTCGGTGTGGATGTTGATCTTGGAAATCCCGTCACGGATCGTGTTGCGGAAGTCGTCGTCCGTCAGGCCGGAGCCGCCGTGAAGGACCAGCGGAACATCAATGGTGTCGCGGATCGCTTTGAGACGTTCCAGGTCCAGCTTGGGCTTGGATTTATAGGCACCGTGTGCCGTACCGATGGCGATGGCAAGAGCATCCACTCCGGTTGCTTCGTAGAATTCTTTTGCTTCCTCAGTGGTGGTGTAGCGGTCTTCCGCTGCATTGTCGTCCGTAGCGGCAAGTCCTACATGACCGATTTCCCCTTCCACCGTCACACCGAGGGAATGGCAGATTTTGACCATTTCGCGGGTAGCGGCAAGGTTTTCTTCATACGGGTGGGCACTGCCGTCAAACATAACGCTGGAGAAGCCCAGAGAGAGCGCTTCCATGCATTTGTCAAAGGTCAGGCCGTGGTCGTAGTGAAGAACCACCGGGACACTGGCTCTTTTTGCTGCGTGCAGCATACCGGGGGCGATCAGCTGAAGTTCCCCGTAAGGCAGCAGGACTTCCGCCGTTCCGATAATCACCGGTGCGCGCAGCTCTTCCGCCGCTGCGATCACAGCCTCCAGGGCATCGGAGTCTGTTGCATTGAACAGCCCTACGCCGTAATGTTCCTTCCGCGCTTTGGTCAGCACGTCGTTCAGGTTCGCTAACATGTTGTTTGTCCTCTTTCTATGGATATTTTGATGGTTTGCAGGAGTTCCTGTGGGTGTAGTTTTTCCATGGAGATTATATCACAGGTTGCCGGCAAATGCAAGGAAAAATTGGACCGTGTCAAACAATATGCGGGTGCAATAACATTCTTTCCCTCCAAACAATTTGTTGAAATTCAAACAATCAATTGATGATTGATTCCCCTCTCAGAATCTGCTACAATAAAACCACACCGGTGAATCTTTCTTGGGAGGTATCCTTATGCAAATCAAATTGGGCGAACGGATGCGCGAAATCCGCCGGAAACACGGCCGTACGCAGGACGATCTTGCGCAGGCACTCGGCGTGACCCCGCAGGCCGTCTCGCGCTGGGAAACGGGCATCTGTTATCCGGACATGGAGCTGCTCCCGTCCATGGCAAACTTTTTCGGCGTCTCCATCGACGAACTGTTCGGCTATCAGACCGAACGCAGTCTGAAAATCGGCGAACTGGCGGAACGCATCCGCGCCATGAACGCGCAGAACAACGGGAAGGACGTCTGCATGGACGAGTGTCTTCGGCTTGCGCGGGAAAGTGCGGCGGAATTTCCCGGCAACGAAACGCTGATGCTCTGTCTTGCGTCCGTTTTATACAACGCCGGCTACGTCCGGTACGGCGAATATCACTGCACCGACGAATACGGCTACGATGTCTATGCGACCGAACACCACCGTACCTACGCCGAATGGAAGGAAGCCATCGCGCTGTACGAAAAACTGCTCGAAACCCTGCTGGACGGTCCCATGCGTCAGCAGGCGGTGCGGGAACTGATCCAGCTTTACGCCAACACCGGCGAATACGAAAAAGGAGCCGCCGTCGCGGGGACATGCCCGGAGCTGCGGAACTGTCAGGAGCTTCTGCTCGCCTCGGCTTACGACGGAAAACGCCGTGCGGAACGTCTCGCCGATGCCATTTACGCCATGCTGGATTTCTGTGCGGAACAGATGAACCAGTGTCTGATCTCGCTTC
This sequence comes from Eubacteriales bacterium, assembly GCA_045126415.1. Classification (GTDB taxonomy): domain Bacteria; phylum Bacillota; class Clostridia; order Oscillospirales; family CAG-272; genus UMGS1696. Next base: position 1,974 of record JBGVOJ010000326.1, read on the forward strand.
CGTACGGACGGCTTCCCGAAAACGCCATCCCGATCATCAAAAACGCCATCGGTCTGTTCGCGTGTGCGTTTCCGGACGGTGACTACGGTCTGCATCATGCAAAAGTCAGCTGTATGTATCTCTATCACTCCGAATTCCAGTGGCGCGCCGGCGATCGTGATGCCGCGTTTGCATCACTGGACAAGGCTCTCGATCATGCCAGAGCCTTTGAACAGTGCAGCGGCGACGCGGAAACCTTCCACACCTCCCCGCTGTTCCGGACGGTCAAGGTCAATCCGGAGGGATATCTGCTGACCGCTGTATCCACCTTGCCGGAGGACTGGCCGTGGTGGTGTGTTCCGGATTATCATCCGGTCAAAGCAGAAATGCAGGCAGACCCCCGCTGGGACGAATGGGTCCGGAAAATCAGAGAATAACGAAGAAAAGGACGGAAATCCGTCCTTTTTCGCTTCTTACAGGATAATCCCCGTCGCCTCGCCCTGCTCGGTCAGCATTTCGATGCCGTGGATGTTCAGGTCGTTGCAGATCTTTGTCCAGCGTTCGACCATACCTTCGTCGTATTCGACCGGCTGGAAGCCGCCCTTGAGATAACCGACGATTGCGGGGATGCGCCAGTCGTCCGTGGTCAGTTCCGTGATGCGCGGACGGTGCGTCATTTCCGCGTTCAGCTTGCGCATGCCGTGCGCCAGCATCACGCGGCCCACGTTGTTCCCGCGGATTGACGGTGCCGCTGCTACCATGTGGATATCGCCGATTCCGTCCGGATGAACGTACGCCGTCAGCGTTGCCTCCGGAATGTCGTTTTCACGGCAGACAAAGAAAATGTCTCTCTCCGGTACGAGGTTTTCTCGCCCGAGAATCGAGCTTCTCCACGACGAAAATGTCCCGTCGTCCGGTCCGCAGAGACCGTTTTCGCAGATACGCGTCCAGATTTCAATCTCTCCCTCGCGCCAGTTGCGGACCGTCCATCCTTCCGGCACCGGATAGTCGTCGATTTTCTCCATCCGGTGAATCATCATAAGCTGTCTCATAAATTCCTCCGTTTTATGGTAACTGATTGGTTTTGTTTACGTATTTTTCGCGGTAATCCGCGAGCATCGCGCATGGAAACTCCGGGCATTCCTCACACGATGGGATCCCGCGTTCCCGGCAGCAGGATGCAAACGGACACTCCCGACACAGCCGGAAAACCTTGTCTGTCCGCCCGCCGTGACAGCGGAATTCGTCCGCCGGCAGATCGATTCCGAATGTTTTCCGGTAAAATTCGCGGGAACGCTCCCGCAGGGATTCATCCTCCCGCACCGTCGCGAGAAAGGTCACACACCG
>JBGVOJ010000327.1:0-1673 GCA_045126415.1 Eubacteriales bacterium
TCGGCACGCGCATCGTCCATCATGTCCTGCAGATCGGGATACGCCCGCCGGTCGATGGAATGTCCGTTGTTCAGCTCAATCAGATCAATTTCATAGTTCCGGTCGATCGGATTCCATTTGTTGACCAGCATCAGATACCATTCGTCCGGCTGCTTTTCCAGTACGTGCGGATCGATGGTTTCCTCCGGCTCCGGCGGAACTTCGGGCGTTTCGGGGAGCGTTTCCTCTTCCTCTGACGTGGACGGAAGCGCAGACGAGATCATATCTTTGATGTCCGACGTGGACGGCAGAACCTCCGTCAGGGTCGACGGAACTTCTTCGTCTGTCGCACCCTGCGACCAGACAAATGCCTTCCGGAGCAGAAACGCCGTCAATACGACACTCACCAGAATGATCGCAAAAAAGCAGAACAAAATAAACTTCTGCATCCCGTTATACTTTGACGTCTGTTTTTTCATACGGAATCCCTCATTTTTTTGTCGAACTTTATCACTTCTGCCTATATTTTAACACATAAATATGAAATAAAAATGGCAGAACTGCAAGGAATTCTTTACAAACAAAACTTATTCTTCTGCAAACGATCCGCACCGCACTCTGTCATTCTATTATGTTTAAAAGTTTTTGAAAAGGGGTGTGGGGAAAAACTTTTTTCAAAAAGTTTTCCCCACGAAAATATATTCTCTTATAAACTGTCAATATCCACCATTGCGCGTCTCTGGGAGGAGAGTTCGACGGCTTCGATGATGCGGGAGCATTCCACGCCGTCCGCGAAGTTCGGGCAGGTGGGCTTGTCGTTCACGATGGACTGAACGAATTCGTACATTTCGTGGACGAAGGTGTGTTCGTAGCCGATGACGTGACCGACGGGCCACCAGTGCGTCATGTACGGGTGAACGCCTTCGCTTGCCTGGATCAGACGGAAGCCCTGCAGACCTTCTTCGTCGTCTGCGGAGAAGTACTGCAGCTCGTTCATGCGCTCAAACGTGAACTTGATGCTGCCCTTGTCCCCGGAAACTTCGATGAACAGGTCGTTCTTGTGACCGGCGGAGAAGCGCGTCGCTTCGAATACGCCGAGTGCGCCGTTCGTGAATTCGGAGATGAAGACCGTACCGTCGTCCACATCGACTTCGCCGCGCGGAGCATCCGCCTGTGCCGCCGCCGTCAGACCTTCCATGCGCTCAACCAGCGGACGGCTCTTGATGAAGGTCTTCTGCATGCCCATGACCGACTTGAAGTCACCCACGAGGAATCTCGCGAGGTCGATGAAGTGCGCGCCGAGGTCACCGAGCGAACCGGAACCGCAGATGTCCTTCTGCAGACGCCATACCAGCGGGAATTCCGGATCCGTGATGAAGTCCTGCAGGTAGGACGCACGGACGTGGCGGATTGTGCCGAGTTTGCCGTCGTCGATGATCTTCTTCGCCAGCTGGATCGCCGGTGCGAAGCGGTAGTTGAAGCCGATCTGATGCTTCACGCCGGTGCGCTGAACGGTTTCGAGCATTTCACGTGCGTCCGCGAGGTTCAGTGCCAGCGGCTTTTCACAGAAGATATGCTTGCCGTTTTCCGCCGCCGCAATCGCGATGACCTTGTGCATGTTCGAGGGTGCCGTGATATCGATGATGTCGATATCGTCACGCTTGACGAGCGCTTCCCACGATGTTTCGTAGCCG
>JBGVOJ010000328.1:0-5880 GCA_045126415.1 Eubacteriales bacterium
TCGCACAGCTTCGTGTAATGTATGATTTATTTGGCGATCCAATCTATAAAGATTATGCAGAAAAATGGCAGAGATATCAGGACAGCTTCTGGAATAGAAAAATGGCTTTTTTGAAGAAAGCAGGTCAAAAACTTTTCGAATGAATTAAGGGGGAAACAAGATGAAGAAGCGAGCATTCCTCTATATTAATTATGCAAATATTGTCGTTCTGAATGTTTATCTGGATATAATCCGGGAAGCGTTGACGCAAATGGGTTATGAGTGTGAATACATCAAGACACTCGCTGGAATCCCAAAGTCAGAACTGATTGTATTTCCAATGGGAAAGGATGTATTCAAGTACTACTGGAAAGGTTACCACAATGTTATTCTCTGGCAGCAGGGAGCTACCGGTGCCGAATCTTTCATGAGGCATCACAGCCGAATCAGAAAAAACATTCTGAATTTTATGGATTGTTTTGCAATGAGAAAAGCAAAAATGATATTTTATGTCTCGGAATCCATGAAAAAGTATTATGAATCATTGGCACACACAGACTTTTCGGAAAAAGCGTATATAATGCCTTGCTTTAACGAAGCACTTGACCCCGATATCTTTGAGAAAAAAGATTATTCAAAAAAAATATTCACTTATGTCGGCTCTCTGGATCTATGGCAATGTTTCGATGAAACTGTCGAATTGTATGCAGAAATAGAACGCCTGAATCCCGATTCTTTTCTGAAGGTACTGACATTCAATACAGAAAAAGCAGAACAGATTCTAAAAAACAAGAAGATAAAAAACTACAGCGTCAGCTGCGTTCCGAAAGAACAGGTCAAATCCGAACTTGAAGAAGCGGTTTTCGGATTTATTCTCCGTCACGATATTGACGTCAACAGAGTTGCAACCCCGACGAAAATATCTTCCTACCTTTCTGCAGGCGTTTTGCCGATCTATAGCTCCTGTCTGGAAGATTTTCATGCTCTGGCAAGCGGAAAATCCTTTGCTTTTTCCATGAATCCCGGAGAAGATGCAGAAATATTAGCGGAACACGTAAACAAAACCATTGATTCTGCTGTCATCCGGAAAGAAATTGAAGAATTATTCCAGACATATTATTCTGCCGAAAATCATGTTCGGAACATTGTCGCGCTGGCTTCTGTATGTTTGCGGTGATTTTCAGCAATTTTAGAGAGTTACCATATATACAGGGAGATTGTTCATGCGTATCGGAATATTAACCTTTCATAAAGCAATCAATTACGGAGCATATCTGCAGGCTTTTTCTTTATCGAAAAAGCTGCAGGAACAATTTCCAGAGGATGAAGTGGAAATTGTCGATTATATTGCCCCAAAAGAAAAAAAGCGAAAACTCTACGTATTTTTATGGAATATAAAACATCATGGCATCGGCGGCGGTTTTTCCGAATTGAAAAGGATTCATACCTTCCGTTCGATGCAGAAATACTTGCCGTGTTCTCCGAAAAGTTTTTGTACGAGCCGTCTGCATAAGCTGTACGCTTACATTGACCAGAGATATGATATGCTGATTATCGGAAGCGATGCGGTATTCAACTGGAATCAGACGAAATTTCCCACCGCTTATATCCCGGACTATCCTTTTCACATTCCTGTTTACACTTATGCCGCTTCCGTACATGGATTGCGGTATCATGAGGAACCCGTGGAACGATTGGAAAAATGCGGAAGAATTTTTGACACGATGAAGTATATCGGTGTCAGAGATGCATGTTCCGAGCAATTTGTAAAGGATTGTTCCCAAAGTGCGTACCCTCTCCATTGTTGTGATCCAACCCTGTTCATCGATACAGAGGAACTCAAAAATCGCGGAGACAGCGTAATTGATAAAATCAAAAACAGATATGATTTTTCTCTGGATTCCAAATACATTGTTATTATGGCACCGGATAGTGCCATGACAAAAGCAATTGCCAAAACATATGGCAGGGAATATACGCTTATATCTGTTTTTGTCAGATCTGCCGATTCGGAGTTTTATCTTTCCGACTTGAATCCGTTTGAATGGGCTGTTGTACTGAAAAAGGCTGCTCTTGTTGTTACAAGTTACTTTCACGGAACATTGCTGAGTCTTGTTCAGGGAACTCCTGCGGTCGTCCTTGATTATTCCGGGTATTGTGATACCTGCTATGAAAGCAAATTAAAAGATTTGATGATTACCCGTTTATCTCTGCCCGAACTCTATTATGATCAAAAGGATGCTGTCAGTTTCAATGAGTCTTCTGATTTTTTAAAAAAGACAGAAGAACTCCTTGCCGGAAAATATGATGAAAAAATCAGGAATGAGATTACAAAAGAGCAGCAGGGACTCCATAAATTTCTTAAAGTATTGGAAGACGACATGCATCGTCAGAAAAGTACCTGCTGATAACAAAGGAGATCTGTCTTGGAAGAATTATTGAACAAGGATCGGCACCCGTATCTCTCTGCCATCATCGCGATCTTTACGTTTGTGTATTTGTTTTTTTATCAGCTGGCATATCCCTTTAACCCTGCTTTTTTTCTATATATCATTTTCGGAGTATGCCTGGTTCTGCTCTTTCTTGTCCAAAAGATCCGATTGGATTTGCAAATCTGGCTTTTTCTTGCCTGTTGTGTCACCGCACTGCTTGGAATGATCTCTACTCATGATGTCGATGCCGGGAAGCGGGAAACCCAGATTTTATTTGTTGTACTTATTTTTCTGTTGGTCAATCGTTCCTGTATCGGATTAAATGCCAAACTGAAAAAAACGATTCATATCGGTTCTTTTCTTGTATTATGCGGGATTTACCTTCAATATCTCCTTCAGGGAACATTCAATGCTTGGATGCAGACTATTTTGAGGAGTGACTGTTATCGTCAGCTGATGTGGTCTTATACCGTAGATAACGCATATGCGGGGTTCAGTGCTTACACGGTGGATGCCGCTTTCTTTACCGCACTGATCTTCGGAGGATACGCTCTCCGATTATTCGGTTGTTTTCCGCAAAAGAAATCCAATCTTTTCCGCGACATCCTCTTCGCTGTTCTTTCGCTGTTCGCTGTGTTTATGACCAGTAAAAGAGGGATTTTTGTCGGAATGCTTCTGGCATTCCTGCTCACTCTCTATCTGATGCGAAAAGTTTCCAGACATATAATGCAGAAAATCCTGCTTACGCTCCTGTTTTTCTGCATCGGAATTGTGGTTCTCTATTTTACAAATGATATCGCACGGAATTTTCTGAATCGTTTTCTGGTCGGCGGCGATATTACAACAGGGAGAGTAGTCATCTATGCTGCTGCTTTCAGAAATTTATTAAGCGGAAATATTATGATTGGATTCGGTACAGGAGCAACATACGCGCTCCATTCCTCAGGGATGCATAATATTTATCTGCAGCTTTTATATGACCATGGTTTTATCGGAATGATTCCGTATATTGCATTTTTTGTTTATAATTTCAAAAAGGCGTATGCGCAGAACAACTCTATGTCACTCTATGTTCAGCTGCTGATGCTGATATATGGGATGTCCGGAAATCCGCTCTACAGTAACATGATTCTGATCACATATGTGGTGTACTCAACATTTTATCGTAATGAAACACTTCCGGATACGTCTGAACAGAAAGACCCGATAAAAAAGAACAGGTATGAAATTCCTAATTAACCGACTCAAAAACATACCCATCCTGAAAAGATTACTGTCCTCCAGAGTTGCAAAAAATTCCGGCTGGATTGTATGCGGAAAAGTTGCCCAGATGTCCATCGCTTTTCTTGTGGGAATTATCACGACAAGATATCTGGGACCATCAAATTACGGTGTAATCAATACAGCACATGCTTATGCTTCATTGTTTCTGCCGATCTGTCTCTTAGGCTTTTCGGGTATTTTTGCAAAAGTAATCCGTGACCATCCGGGGGAAGACGGAAAATATCTTGGAAGCGGTCTTGCCGTACGTTTGCTGGGAAGTCTGACTGCGATTCTGCTGATCAGCTTCATCGTCTATCTGTTGAATCCTGAAGACCGTACACTCAGGCTTGTCTGTTTTATTTACTCGTTTACCCTGCCATTTCAGACATTTGACCTGTTTGATTACTGGTATCAGTCACGTTACGAATCCAAATATGCTTCCATTATCAGTATTATCGGGTATACCGTTTCTACGATTTATAAAGTTTTTCTGCTTATCACCGGAAAAGGTGTGGTCTGGTTTTCTTTCGCGACAGTATTGGATTATGCGGTCATTGCGGTCATTTACATGACCTATACCGTAAAAAAGAATCATATTCGTCTGAGTGTTTCGCGGAAAGCTGCATCTTCCATGCTCGGTGTCAGCAAACACCTGATTCTTGCCAATCTGCTGATTGTTCTGTACGGGCAGATGGACAAAATCATGTTGGAGAAACTGTCTTCCGCCTCTTCCGTCGGTTTGTATTCCGTTGCCGTTACAATCTGTACCATGTGGACTTTTCTCCTCTCGGCAATTATCAACTCCATGCGTCCGGATATTGTCGATCTTCACATTTCGGATAAAAATGCTTATCGGAATCGGATTATTCAATTGTATTCTTTCGTTTTCTGGGTTTCTGTGGTAATATCCACGCTTCTCTGTCTTGGGGCTGATGCTGTCATCGGACTCCTATACGGTGCGGATTACAAAGACGCCGCCGGATGTCTGCAGATCGTCACGTGGTACACCGGCTTTTCTTATCTCGGTATCGCACGCAATATCTGGACGGTTTGCGAAGAGAAACAGCGTTACGAAAAATATTTTGCTGCAGCGGGCATCATGTCCAATTTTGTGTTGAACATCCTGCTGATCCCATCCGCTGGAATCAAAGGAGCGGCGGCGGCTTCTCTGCTTACACAGATCATAACCAATGTTATCATTCCGTGTTTATTCCGGGAAACGCGTGAAAATGCTGTATTGGTATTCCGTTCTTTGAATCCACTGCATCTTCTCCGGATGTTCGGGGTCGTAAAATAAACATTCTGAAATTCATCTTCTGAGGGATTGCTTTATGAAATGTCTGATTCTTGCTGCCGGATACGCAACTCGTCTGTATCCGTTAACGGAAAACTTTCCGAAACCTCTGCTGACTGTAGGTGAGAAAACCATCCTTGACTGGCTGGTGGACGATATTGATACCTCCGGAGAGGTAGACGAATATATTGTTGTTTCAAATCATAAATATGTTTATCATTTTGAAGACTGGGCAAAAACAAAAATACAGAAAATCACGGTCATCGATGACGGTACTTCCACCAACGAAAACCGTCTCGGCGCGGTAAAAGATATTCAGTTTGTTCTGGAAACCCTGCAGCCGGACGATGATTTTCTTGTGATCGCCGGTGATAATCTGCTGGATTTCAGTCTTACGTCGCTGATTTCCTATGCTCTGGAAAAGAAAACCTCCTGCATTATGCGGTATTACGAACCGGATACGGAAAAATTGCGCAAAGGTGCCGTCGCAGTCCTCGGAGAGCAGGAGAATGTTCTGCAGATCACCGAAAAAGCACCCTCTCCGGCTTCTCACTGGTACTGTCCCCCTTTTTATTATTTTACCGCTGCCGATATCCGGCTGGTTCCGGAAGGAATCCGGAACGGCTGCGGCACCGATTCTCCGGGAAGTTTTCTGGTATGGCTGTGTGAGCAAACAACGATTCATGCCATGAAAATGCCGGGGCGGCGATACGATATCGGCAATCATGAAAGTTACGCAAAAGTTCAGAAGGAATATAAAGGAATAATAAAATGACCTCCAATACTCTGACAGAATCCGCCCGCCTCAACCAAAATACCGGATACGATATGATTTATCTGGCCGCGTGTGCTCTGCATAACAAAGCCCCCGATACGGAACGAATCCGCGCGATGGATCTCCCAGCCGTATAC